>NZ_JBATVM010000172.1:0-5138 GCF_049671765.1 Psychrilyobacter sp. | reverse complement strand
GTATAGGAGTGGTTATGACCTTGATTCCTTTTGGATATCAATTTAAGATGCCAACACATAGAGAATGGTTAGTTTTATTGGGGATGGGTGTGTTTTCTTATCTCGGGCAATATACTGTAACTAATGGATTTAAGTACGTGAAGGCTCTAGAGGGTAGCCTGATATCTTCTAGTAGAATATTTATAGCTGGAATATGTGGAGTATTATTTTTAGGAGAACCATTTAGTGTTGCTATAGTATTGGGTGGAAGTTTAATATTTATAGGAATAGTATTGGTTAGTATAAAGGGGAATTATAAAAAAAAGTTTAAAATAGAAAAATTATAAATTTTGCCATAGGCGATAGGGGATGAGAAAAATTTTATATAATTTGATACGAACAATATTATATATTCCTTTAGGAATAGGAATGATATTTTCTAATAAATTAAGAAAATTTGTAAAAAAAAGAATGTTTCAAAAGATAGATATAAATGAAAAAAAAGAGACTATATGGATTCATTGTGCGTCTGTAGGAGAAGTCAATTTAGCTGAACCTATAATAAATAAATTTTTGGATAAAACACAAGAAAAAATTATTTTAACTATGATGACTGATACTGGAATGGAAACAGCTAGAAAAAAATATAAAGAAGAGACTAGGGTAGATCTTTTATTTTTTCCTTTAGATGATTATTTTTGTATAAATAAAATTTTGAGTAAGATAGTTTTAAAAAAATTAGTAATTATAGAAACGGAGATATGGCCCAACTTAATTCTTTTATGTTCTAAAAAATCAGAGGTAGTCTTGATAAATGGAAGGATATCAGATAGGAGTATAGGATCATATACAAGGATAAAATTCTTATTGAAAAAGATATTTTGTGAAATCGATATATTTATTATGCAAACTGAACAAGATAAAAAAAGAATAATATCTCTTGGAGCTCCTAAAAATAAAGTTTATAATTATGGAAATTTAAAATTTAATATTGAATTGCCAAAATATGAAAAAAGAGAACTAGTTGATTTAAGGAAAAAAATAAATGGAAAAGGTAAAAAAATAATAGTAGCGGGAAGTACAAGAAATGATGAAGAAGAGTATTTGTTGGAAGTTTTTGATAAATTAGACGATTATCTTTTGATATTGGTGCCAAGACACATAGAGAGAACGACGGATATATGCCAAAGGTTATTACAGAAATATAATTATCAAAAGTGGACAGATATATACCCAGAAGAAGAAAAAGACGGTGTAGAGGTAATTCAAGAATTACCTATGAAAGATTTAGATATAATAATTGTAGATAAGATAGGAGAACTACGTAAATTATATGCAATTGCAGATATAGCATATGTAGGTGGAACTATGGTGGATGTAGGAGGACATAGTCTATTAGAACCACTATTTTATAGAAAACCTCCTATTTTTGGGCCTTTTATCCAAAATGTAAGGAGTATTGCAAAGGAAATAATAGCTAGAGAGATAGGTATTCAGGTCGATGGTGTAGAAGGACTCTATAGAGCAATTAAGAATTATGAATTTAAAGAGGAAATATCAAGAGATAGTAATGAAAAAGAAAATAATATTAATATTGATATAGAAGATAGGATAGATAAGTTCTTTGAAGAAAACAGCCGTGTAGTGGATTTGACTTTTGAAAAGATAATGGGAAAATAAATTTTAGGTTTTAACTCTAAGTTTCAGTTATGTATCAAAAACAAAGACTTCTGTGTTGTAGCAGTAAGATGTTTTACATTTGTGTAATTCGTGACAAAACTAAAGTTCTAAGGATTCCATCCTTAACTGGGTTCATTTACTTTTTTTCTGAAAAAGAAACGAACCAAAGAAAAGCAGGACGATTATAACTTTAGAGTTAAAGACATTAGGATAACATCCAGAAAAAGAAATAGGGTTTTAAACAAAAATAAAAAAACTCTGTTCATATCAGTGACCTCTGTGTCTCTGCGTTGAAAGAGATATGTAATCTGTGTCAAAAAGAAAAGTTTAAACTCTATGAATTCCAGGGAATTATGATAAAGCAGTAAAATTTAACTAAAACAAGGCCACTCACGCTACCTTTAAGGCTATTTCTAACCCCCTTAAGGCTCCTGAGTGGCCTTTCGCGTTTATTGCCTCTCAATCCCAATGTTTTCAAAGGGTTGAAGGTCTTCTTATTTGCCTTGTTTTGTTTGTAGAGGTGCAATTTATAAAGAAAGCTTTTAGGAGGCCTTAGGAGGGGAATAAGAGGGTTTTTTAAAGTGAGAAGAGAAAAAAAGGAAAAAAGAAAATGAAAAGTTGAAAGTGTATAGTTGAAAGATAAAAGAAAAACTTGGACACGGAGATACACTGAGGAAAAAAAGGAACGCGGATGTTATCTTCGACTGCGCTCAGACAACGATACACGGAAGAGGCTATGGAGGGGTAATTCATGAATTACCCGTACGGCAAAATATTTATTTGATTTGCATTTAATATTCGTATACCCTTGGTGGAAAAAAATTCTGAAGTATTTTATTCATTAGAGGAGTTTGTGATGAAAAATATTTTCACCTTAGTTTTAAAGAGTGATATTGACAGAATATGGAAATTTTAGTATACTGAAATGTACTGAAAATGATAAAGACAAAAATATTAAAAAATAAGTAAAAAAACATATATATAACAATAAACATGATTTAAAGTATTGTTGATAAAAAATGGAGGCAAGATGTCGAATATAAAAAAAGATAATAATGTAGGAGATATGTGGAAACACTTTTTTAATTATGAAAGAAGACATTATAATCCATATATGGTAAAGTTAGCAGAACACCCAAATCATATTATGTATGACAAGGAAGTTATGGACTCATATAAGGGTAAATGGAATGAATATTTTAAAAATGAAAATCCTATTTATTTAGAAATTGGTTCTGGAAGTGGGATGTTTGCCAACGATATGTGTGTAAGATACCCAGAGAGAAATCATATGGCTTTGGAAATAAGATTCAAAAGACTGGTTCTTTCAGCTAGAAGATCTGAAAAGTTAGGACTAGATAACTTATTATTTATAAAAAGACGTGGTGAAGAGATAACTAACTTTATAGGTGTAGAAGAGATGGCAGGACTGTATATTAACTTTCCAGACCCATGGGAAGGAAAAGAAAAAAATAGAATCCTTCAACCAAAGTTATTTGCATTATTAGATCAAATTTTAGCTAAAGATGGAAGGTTATTTTTTAAAACAGATCATGATAAATATTATGCAGATGTATTAGAATTTATGCCAGAAGTAGAAGGATATGAAGTGGTATATCATACTGCTGATCTTCATAACAGTCCACTTGCGGAAGAAAATATAATGACTGAATTCGAAAGTCTATTTACATATAAGCATCAAAAGAATATTAATTATATCGAAATAAAGAGATCAGAAAATAAATAGAAAAATAAAAGCTTGGACACGGAGATACACAGAGTGGAAAAAAGAGAGTATACTGAGAAACCTCAGTGAACCTCTTACCTAACCTCGGTGAATCTCTGTGATAAAGAAAAAGGTTTTGATCTTAACATTTAAATAAATTCATGAAAAAAAGATAGTAAATAATTAAATAATATTTTATTCTGTGAAAGTCAGAGACGTTTAGATCTCTGTATTGGAACGTTTAAATATTTAAAATAAATCTAATGAAGAGGTGGATCATGGCAAGTTATGTAGTAGTAGGAACACAATGGGGAGACGAAGGTAAAGGTAAAATTATCGATGTATTAGCACATAAGGCAGATTATGTAGTTAGATTCCAAGGTGGAAACAATGCAGGTCATACAGTAGTAGTAGATGGGGAGAAATTTGTTCTTCACTTATTACCTTCAGGAATGTTACACGGGAATGGAAAATGTGTAATTGGGCCAGGAGTAGTAGTAGATCCGAAAGTATTATTACACGAGTTATCAACTTTAGAGGAAAAAGGAGCCAAGGTAGATCACTTATTTATCTCTGATAGAGCTCATCTTATCATGCCTTACCATGTTCAATTAGATATTGTAAAGGAAGAAGCTAGAGGAGAAAACAAGATAGGAACAACAAAAAGAGGAATAGGACCTTGTTATGCTGATAAAATAGCTAGATGCGGAATAAGAGCAGTAGATTTATTAGATATGGAAGCATTTGGAAGAAAATTAAAAATAAACTTAGATGAAAAAAATGAATTATTCACAAAAATTTATAATACAGAAGCTATGAGTTATGATAAAGTCATGGCAGATTTTACTGAATATTCTAATTTATTAAAGCATAGAATTGCTGATTTTGTTCCTGAAATCAATGAAGCACTAGATAATGGTAAAATCGTAATGTTTGAGGGAGCTCAAGCTATGATGTTAGACATCAACTTTGGAACTTATCCATATGTAACTTCTAGTTCACCAACTGCTGGTGGAGTAACTACAGGTGTAGGAGTAGCCCCTTCTAAAATCGATAGAGTAATCGGTGTTATGAAAGCATACACTACTAGAGTAGGAGAAGGGCCTTTCATCACTGAATTAAATGATGAAACAGGAGAAAAATTAAGAGCAGTTGGAAGAGAATTTGGTGCAACTACTGGTAGACCAAGAAGATGTGGATGGTTAGATGGTGTAGTAGGTAAGTATGCTGTAATGGTAAATGGTCTTACAGATGTAGTGGTAACAAAGATAGACGTATTAAGTGGAATGGATGAATTAAAGATATGTGTAGGTTATGAAATAGATGGAAAGGTATGGACTACTATACCAGCAGCTATTGAGATGACTGAAAAAGCGACACCTGTATATGAAACATTACCAGGATGGTCTGAAGATATTACAGGAATGAGAGAGTATGATGAATTACCTGAAAACTGTAAAAAATACGTAGCTAGAATGGAAGAAATAATTGGATGTGAAATCACTATGATCTCAGTAGGTCCAGACAGAACTCAAAATATATTTAGAAAAGAATTCTAATTTATTTAGAAGGTAGCGAAAGCTACCTTCTTTTTTTGTTATTTAGGAAATTATAAATTTCAAGATATGCAAAAAAAATAAATTGTTTAGTCAAATGATAAAGAATTTTCGGTAAAAAATTTATTTCAAAGGATAATATAAATAAAAAAGTATATGCAAAAAGGAGCTTAAAAAATAAGCTTCTTCAAAAGTAT
>NZ_JBATVM010000171.1:0-6046 GCF_049671765.1 Psychrilyobacter sp. | reverse complement strand
GTCATACCAGCTTTTATTGCAGTAGCTATTACATCTGCTCTCTTATCTGGTGCTCCTGTTGCTGCAAATTGAGCTCCTAATACTTTACCTGTTTTCTTTTCAAATAACAGTTTAGAAAATACTAAATGTGCCCCTGGCATTATTCCTACTATTCCTGGAGGTGCTGCATATACTACTTCATAATCAATTACTGAATTTTTTAACATCTTTTCAGATAACCCTGTAGAAGCTATATTCATATCAAATAACTTAACTACTCCTGATCCTATATAGCCATTATTTTTTATCTCTCTACCATTTATTCTGTCAGCAATTAATCTCCCTTGCTTATTAGCAGGACCTGCCATTGCTAATGGAACTAATTTTCCAGTTAATTGGTGTCTAACTAATATTGCGTCTCCTGCTGCATACACATCTTTTGCTGTTGTTTCATAGTTATCATTAGTTACTATATATCCTCTATCTGTTAATTCAATTCCTGAACCTTTTAAGAATCTAGTTGATGGTCTTACTCCTATAGCTAAGATTACTCCATCAGTTTCAATCTCTCTTCCAGATTTTAATAATACTTTTCTTGTGTCAAAACCTTCTACAAGATCTTCTAAAACTACTTCGATTCCATGTTTTACCATTTCAGCTTGTCCAAAATAAGATATTTCTTTATCTACAAATGGAATTATTTGATCCGTTCCCTCTACTAAAGTAACTTCAATTCCTGTTTCTCTTAGATTTTCAGCTGCTTCTAGTCCTATGAACCCTCCACCTACTACAGTGATATGTTTAGGATTTTTAGCTTTTACAAATTTCATTATCTTAGAAACATCAGGTACTGTCTTTAATACAAAATTATCTATTTTATCCAATCCTTTGAATGGAGGTACAATGGCATCTGCTCCAGGTGATACTACTAGTGAGTCATACTTTTCAGTGGTTATTTCTTTAGTTAAAGTATTTTCTACTTTAATTGTTTTAGCTTCTGTATTTACAGATATAACATTGCTATTTACTCTTGCATCTATCTTGTATTGACCTTTAAATTTTTCTGGTGTCATCAATATTAACGTTTCTTCCTGCTCAACTAAACCAGATATATGATACGGTAAACAACAGTTTGAAAATGATACTACTGGACCTCTTTCAAACATTATTATTTCTGCATTTTCATCTAATCTTCTAGATCTTGCTGCTGACGATGCACCACCTGCTACTCCACCTACTACTAGTATTCTTCGACTCATTTCACTCCTCCACTTTTTATATGTATTTTTTTTCACGTTTTTACGCTGTAGCTATTTTACCATACCCTATACCTGTATGCAACATTAAAAATATAATTAGTTTGTAATTGTAATACTATTGTTCACTTGTGTAACTAAAAAACACGCTATATGCATTTTATTTATTTAATTTTCACTTTATTTTTATTAATTTTTAATCTTAAATTTATTTATTGATATGTTTGTTTATTTTATGTTAATTTTTTAACAATATTTTTTATTTTGATTAAATTGACAGAAAGTAATCTTAGAGTTATAATACCTTCGTTATTAAAATTTAATTTGTGAGGTATTTATCTATGGAAAATAAAATTATAACAAAAACATTTAGATCTATTACACCCCAAGAGACAAAAGAATTGATAAAAAAAGAAGAAGATCTTATTATCATCGATGTAAGAACTGAAAAGGAATTTTTATATGAAGGTAGATTAGAAAATGCTGTCTTGATAGACTTTGAAAAACCACGTATTTTCAAAAGAGAAATAAAAAAACTAGATAAAGAAAAAATATATCTTATTTATTGTGCTGTTGGAAATATAAGCAAAGAAGCGTGCATTGAAATGACTGATTTGGGATTTAAAAACATCTATGATATGAAGGGTGGATTAAAATCTTGGCAGCAAGATCTCGATTTATTTTGTACTGTTTCAAAGTTAAATGATGAGGAAATAATCGAAGCTAGAAAAAATATTATTATTAGACTAAATAAGATCGAAGGCCAAGTAAAAGGTATGAAAAAAATGCTCTTAAATGGTGAATATTGTGGAGATATATTAAATCAATCTCTAGCTGTAAAATCAGCTTTAAATAGCACTAATCAAGAGATTATGGAAATGTTTTCAAAAGTTTGTATTACATCTCAAGAACACAAGAAAGATTTTTTCAAATATCTAAAAAAATTAATGGGATAAAATTAAAAAATAACTATAAGCCCAAATAAGAAGGAGGTCGAGATGAAGATAAGTTATTATCAAATGGATATTATTTTTAAAGATATAGAAGCTAATATTAAAAAAGTTAAAAATTCTTTAAAAAAGCTAGATACAGAAATGTTAATTCTACCGGAATTATTTAACACTGGATATATGTATCCATCTAAAAATGATATTCAGCCTTATACAGAACAAATTCCTCAAGGGAAAACAACTAAAGCTTTAGAAAATTTAGCAAAAGAAAATAACACTTTTATAATAGGTGGTATAGCAGAGGTTGAAGGTGAATATATATATAATACTATTGTAGTTGTTGGGCCAAACGGATATATTGGTAAATATCGGAAAATTCATTTAACAAAATTGGAAAAGAAAATATTTGCATCTGGAAATGAAATTAAAGTTTTTGATATTTTAAATCATAAAATTGGATTTTCTATTTGTTATGATATTTGGTTTCCAGAACACAGTAGAATTATGGCAGTTAAAGGAGTAGAACTTGTATGTCATCCATCTAATTTTGGTGGGAAAGATAGTTTAGATTTTTCAAGAATAAGAGCCTTAGAAAACAATGTTTTTATAGTTACATGTAATAGAGTTGGAAACGAAAAAGGAAATGACTTTGATGCTCACTTTAGAGGTGAAAGTCAGGTAGTATCTCCTAAAGGTGAAATATTAAAACAAAGTAACGATAAAGAAGATATAGTAACTTTAAATTTAGATTTATCAGAATCCAATCAAAAATCTGGACCTATGACAGAAGATTTAATTAAAGAATATAGTATTTATAAAACACCTAAAATAAATAAATAATTATTTTAGGTGTTTTATATTAATATGATGAGACTATCAAAGGGAAAGTAATCTTAGCGGGGTGAACGACAATTTTTAAATGAACTATCTAAAAGCAAGGGGTGAAAGTGGAAGGGAAGAAACTGATATCTATACAGAAGGAGTGAGGAAGATAACAAAATTCCTCTAGGAAGAAACCCAGAGGAATTTTATGTTTTTGTTGATTTTTAAAATCTAATTATTTTGATGTTTTTTTATACCTTTAGCAATAGCACGTGCCATTGTTTCTTCATGGTGTTCTGTTCCTGTTGCAAACCAAGCAATTACAATATCATCAGATGGTGATATATAAAGTCCTTGTCCACCTACTCCTCCTTTGAAGAAATCTCCATCAGTAAAGACTGCATCCCATTGATATCTATTAGCCATCTCAGAATCCTCATGGAAAGCATCTACCATTATTTTACCAACAGCACCTTTATTGTATATTTCTTTGTTTCCACCAGTTTGAATTTCTTTTATGATTTTATCTGAAATTATTTTTTCATCAGTTATCTTATCCCAACTTGGAGTATATATCATTCCAAAACGTCCTAGATCTCTTAGAGTAGAACTTGCAAGTCCAAATGACATAGTATGAGCATCTGGTGTTATAGCTACATAGGCATCATTTTGCATTCCGACCTTAGACCAAACCTTATCACTGAAAGTTTCAGCTAACGATTTACCACTAACATTTTCAACTATTGTTTCTAGAACAAACGTATTAATAGAATTATATTCAAAACTAGTGTAAGCAGACTTATCACGTTTCATATCACTTAATACATCATAAACTTCCTCTTTATTCTCTCCACTAAATAATCCGATACTTACGGCCCATCTATACCAACCTGATTCTGGATTTAACCTTGGTTCTTCCTTCTCATCATGCTCTGTTGAGTTCAGTCCAGTTGTCATATCCATTGTTTGTTCTACAGTTACACTATACCACTCTGAACCTTTTAATTCTGGAATATAAGTACTTACAGGGTTTTTCATATCTAATTTTCCTTCTTCAGCAAGAAGAGCAATAAGTGTTCCTGGAATTGTCTTTCCTACAGAGAACCAGTTATGTTTATCTCTTTCTCGCATTGTTTTATACTGCTCAAATTTAACTTCTCCATTTTGAATAACAATTATTGAATCCATGTTACTTTTTTCAAAGAAATCATTAACCGTTCTTGATTTTGCATCTTTTGTAGTTTTGAAATTTAATTCCCCTATTGAAGAATCTAAATTTAATGGAAGGTTGCTTATAGCTCCATCACGTAAAATTTGACTTGTTGGGAAATAGCTTGACATATTCTGCCAAACTGACATAGTCTTTTCATTTGCCATCTGCAACATAACCACATTCTCAGGGTTACTATAATATGAGTGAATCTCTCTTACCTCTTCCAATGGTGTATTTACAACTAACTTTTTATTTTTTTTCATAACTTCTCCTTTTTCACTTGCTTCTAATTCTCCACCAACAAACATTAAAGATCCTAATAAACATAGTGTTGCTTTCATTTTTTTTCTTTTCATAACTTCCTCCTGTTAATAATTTTATAAATAATATTAACACTATCTTTTGAAACCACAAATGACTCCAGTCACTCAAAATATATTTTTTTAAAAATATGAATATATGAATTCATAAAACTATTGATATGTCTCATAATATAAAGTAAAATTAAGTAGATAGTGTTGTGTAAAAAATTAATAAAAATCATTTAAATTTGGACGGTGACTAATTTTGGAGAAAATAAATCTAAATAAAACTATGCAAAGTTTAGGGATAGAAGAACTATTAGAAACTTCATTTAAAAATAAAATAAAAATTATGAAATGGGATTTAAAGGATAACTTACATTCATTTGGATTTAAGCAAGGATATGCTTGGTATATAATAAAAGGAAATTTAATAACTACTTCTTATCTTCCAGGAGATAAAGAAATATTGTGGGAACTAAATGAAGGTGAATGGTTAGGTCTACCTGATGCTATTCTTAATATATTGCCTGAACATGATGTTAGAATACTGAGAGGAAGTCTTGTTTTAGAAATTCCCCTTTGGGAGATATTAAATAGTAAAGAAACCCCTAAATCTTTTTATAAAAAAATCATTACTGATTTTGCTCTGACAATAAGACCTGTTTTGAAAAATGTTGGTCTTAAGATTAAGTGTCACGATGAAATCTATTTTCTTAAATATTTAGAAAGAAAAAATTACGAAATACAATTTCAAAGTCTAAAAGAACTTTCAGAAACTTTAAACATTAATCTTAGAACTTTTCACAGGATCCTAAAAATATTAGTAGCAGAAAATATTATTTTTAAAGAAGTTGATAGAATAAAGGTTATAGACATAAAAAAATTAGAAAACTATATTGAAGAAAAAGCTATTAATTCACTTTAAGATTTGTTGTAATAATTTTAAATCTATACTTTCAGAAGATATTAAAGAAAATTAAAAATATGATAAATCAAAAAAAAGTGCGGACAAAATCTAAAGAAAACCGCAAAAGTAGTGAAAAAAGGACACTCGATTAGGAGTGTTCTTTTAAGGCTGATTTTATTGGGATTAGTTATGAAAGTTACAAAATTGTTATTTTAAATAGAATAGAAAATTTCTATTTTACATCTTGCAACTAAGTCTCTTTACTATATTAATACTATTTTGGGGGGTGTATAATTTTAAGTTCTCCCATTAAGATTATACAGCCTTAATTTTTAGGAGTATATGGTTTTGAAAGTAGGAGATGGATTAAAAAAATAGCTTCCTTTAGGGGGCTATCCCGAATTACGTGTACATTCAATTCCTAACTACTAGAGGAGAGCTGTTAAAACGGCTCTTTTTTTACATATATTTTTCTACTTGTTCTGGGTAAATTATCACTAACATTCTTAATATTTTTTCCCAAGATCGTATTTTTGAGTCCATTTTTTAGATATATTTTGCGTTGTTAAATAAAGTATTTTTTCTAATGATTCATCAGTAGGGAAAATAGCCTT
>NZ_JBATVM010000170.1:0-1972 GCF_049671765.1 Psychrilyobacter sp. | reverse complement strand
AAAAAATACCATCAAGAAGAATGTCCATATGCTAAAAATTTAGAATCAATAACTTTGCAAGAAGCGATTCAAAAGGGATATACTTCTTGTAAAATATGTAATAAAAGGTAAATGCTATATTTTGATTAAGCATGGAGGTGTGAATCTAGTGGTAGAAAAAGCTTATGATGAAATTTATCAAACTATGAAGGAATTAAAGGGCAAAGGGCTAAAAATGACATTAAAAAAAAATATTGAGGGAGTTTTATTTACTAATATTAGAAATGTAGATTCACTTTTAAATCAAGAAGAAAAAAAAGAATGTATTTGTCATACACAATATCAAATTGATATTTTGGTAAAGGAAATAATATTAAAAAATGGTAATCGAGAGAAAATTAGATTGAGAAATTTTTTCTCTGAAAGCCATAAAAAATTATGGGGTAGATATCAAATATATTGAAATATGGTATAAAAAGATCATATTTTTTTAACTTTTACTCATTGTTTCCTTCAATAGATAATATCAATACTTATATATTTAACAATGAAATTTAAATTAATTAGGAGTGCAAAATGGAAAATTTAAAAAATATGTTTAAAAACGAAAAAAAAGTAGATGATAACGTAGAAATTAAATTAAAAGATGAAATTATTTATATTGACAGTTTAAAATCCAAAATTTATTTAAAAGAATATAATATAAAAGAGTCTTTGTGTCCTATTTTTGAAACGTCAGAACTTTATAAAAATTTAAAAAAAATATATTCTAGAGAAGAAGCTATCTTATTTTTGGAAGGAAGAAAAAAAATAGATTATAAAGAATATACGGAAATATTTATTAATCGAACTATAACTACATTGAATAAACAAAAATATACTAAGGAAGATATAAATTTTTTAATAAACCAATTTGAAATATCCAACTTATCTGTTCCTAATTTTAAAAAAATAAGAGGTAAAAATAAGAAAAATCTTATACTGGTGTTAAAGGAAAAATTAGAATTAGAAAGAGACCAAATGGTCAAAAGATCATTTGAATATAATTTGCAGATATGGGAATTAACTCATTAATGAATATCAAAATTTTCTAATTTGTATAATTAAAATAATAATTCTAAAAAAGGCAAAGCAAGAGAAACTTTGTGACGCAAAACTAAAGGGTCTAAGTCTATTATGATATGACTGCCAGTTACCATAACTTTTTTAGAAAGATGCTATTTGTATAATTACAATATGGCTTTTTTTTATTTGCATATTTTTAATAGATGCACTAAATAAAGCAATTTTTAAAGAATTTTAATAATTACTTACATTGTATAATTAAATGCAAAAAAAAAGATCCATAGAAACTTTCCTGTTATAATGTATGTGCTAGCAAACATCAAAGGAGGTTTCTATGAATCAAAAACATATTACCATTTTAGAAAGAGAAAGGATATTAAAATTTTCAATATTGGGTTATTCCAATGCTGAAATAGGGCGATAACTAGAAAGAAATAGGTCTACTATTGGAAGAGAGATAAAAAGAAATATTGTAGCTGGAGAATACAGGCCTTTAAAGGCTCAACTAGCATATCAAGAAAGAAAAAAGAATTGTGGTGCTAAAAATATTCTTAAAGAAAGTATCCTTTTAATAGAGATTCAAGATAAATTAGAAAATTCTTGGACTCCTGAACAAATAGCGGGAAGAGCAAAGGTAGAAAACTTATACAACATATCATTTAAAACTATCTATAGAGGAATAGAAGCAGGATTTCTTTCCGAAGATGTTGTTGAATTGCTACCTAGAAAAGCTAAGACATTCAACGAGGCGACGCTAGAAAATTTTAAATATACTCCAAGCGAATTGTTAAAAACATTTACCTCAGACAATGGAAAAGGGTTTTCAAGATTTAAAGAACTTGAAGAAAAATTAGAGATAAAAACATATTTTGCTAATCCATATCATTCATGGGAAAGAGGAACTAATGAGAATACAAATGGATTATTG
>NZ_JBATVM010000169.1:0-3439 GCF_049671765.1 Psychrilyobacter sp. | reverse complement strand
TTATAGGAGCTTGTAGAATCTTTAATCTATGGTCAAAAGTGGCTAAGAAGAGATCCAAGGGATTACTTAGAAGGAGGATCTCAGAAAGAAATCTATTTTGTGGTTGGCCAGATCCAATTGTAAAGATCGTTCCTAAAAATTATTGTGAAACATATAAAGAACTATAAGGAGAGTGAAAAATGAAAGAATTATTTACAAATCCATTAGTATTACAGATAGTGTTTGGAGTCATATTATTAGTTCTACCATCACCACTACTAAAGAAAACAGGAGACAAGGTAGGAGATGCTATTGAAGGTGTAGGAGGAGAAAAGGCTAGAGATGTAACATATAAAGTGTTAATAGATTTTGCTGAAGGGCTTAAAAGCTCTAAGCATAATGGAAATATTAATCTAACTTCTAATGATCAAATAGATAATGAATTGGATAAATATAAGGTGTCACTGGGTTTGGAGGATTCCAAATTAAAGGCAAAGGATTAGAATTTAAGATAGATCCATGGAACCACAAGACTAAGTTATTTCAATTTAAGATTTTTAGAAGAGCTAATTCGATAAGGGAATTGTTTTTGGGATATAAAGAATAGTGTAAAAGGGATATTTTAAAATATCCCTTTTTTTAATTGACAATTCAGGTGATAAAAATTACTTGCAGTAGCCAAAATCAATATAATTTCGGTTATATTGCATTTTTTTAAACTAAATTGTTGGTATCATTGAGATAGAAAAGTTTTGGTATTTTAGTGATAGTCGTGGACAGTTTCAAAGCCAATAAAATTAGATAGACTGCAAACAAAAAAAAAGGAAAAGTATTAAATAATTGTACAACAAATTATTTGTTGATTGACTAACTTTTTATATTTTATTAAAAGTAACTATTGCGAAAAATTCGTAATAGTTACTTTTATTTCATTTACAAACCTTTTAGATAATCTACTAATTTTCAAAGTCACTGAAAATATTTTCATTTTCACTACTCAAACGATCTATTTCTTCATAGATTTTATCTATGGTATAATAATTATTTTCATTTCTAATCCCTTTCTTATAATCTCTTTTTATAATTTGATATTTTTTAACATCCTTAGTATCACTAAAATCTCTTTTTTTTATAACTAAAACTTTTTCTAACTCCTCCTCAGGGAGTCTGTTTTTAAATTTCAAGTTAAAGCTATCGATATGATTATTATATTTCGAAAATTCTTCTACGAACCCTTTGATAGTTTTAAGGTATTCTTCTTTAGATATTTTCCTCTTCTTCAAGTCCTCTTTATCTGAAAAAATCATTATTTTTATACGATTATCTTTAAATTTCTTTTTTAAGAATTCCTCATAGGAATCAACCATCCATTTTTCACTAATCGAAAACCCTATATCTGAAGAATATTTCCAAGGGAAATGTTCACTGATCATCTGTTCATAGAATTTTTTTACTTCTCTATAAAAAATTATTCTTCTATAGTTATCGACTATCTCTCCATCCCTTATCCATACTCCTACGGGGAATTTTTTATCATGTTTTAAATATCCTCCTATAGCTGGATACCATTCCATACCATGGGCTTCATCTCCGTCATAATAATAATAAATTCTAGTTACTACGAAATCAAAGTCATATTTTCCCTTGAAATGTTTTTCCACTCGTTCCTTAACGAGAGGATGAAAAAGATTGACTCCTATAGGTTTTTTTCCCATAAAATGATATGATTTATAGAACAAAAAAATAAATAAAAACGGTAAAATAAACTTAGCTACTATAGTAAAATTTTTATTTTTGATAGTTTTCCATGAAAAAAATATAAACATAGGAACAACTAACAAAATAAATAGAAACAGTATATTAGGGAAAATAACCAATAAGACAGAATACATCACCGCCAATATAATTGATTTCCCAACAGTATTTTTTAATATTTTTTTTATTCCCATATTTTCCTCCTATTTTTGATCTTCTCTTAAAAGTTTTTCTTTTATCATGCTAGATATCCATGTTTCTATTTGATTTTATTATATCAAATAAAAATATGATTGTCTGAGATATATACTAATACCAATATTTGTATTGGTTGACCTCATAATGTTAATACAAGTTTTAAATTAAAAAACTTGTATTATCTAGTTAACAAAAGTACATTTTGTTAAGTAGAGAATTTACTTTTAAAATTTAAAATAATATGTTCCATTAAAAAAAAGATTAAAATGGGAGGAAAATAATAATTATGTTTAAATTCTATAGATTTGATGGAGTATAACAACTTAATAGACCACCTCCAATTAATTATAATAAAAATTTGAATAAATTAATTATTGATTAATAACTGGAGGAATAAAATGTATATAAATGAAAAGGAAAAATTTGAAAAATATCTTTTAGATGAAAATAAAAATTTTATAGGTTGGAGCTTTAATTATCTAATCCGTAGTGGTCGAATGAAGGAGTTTCCGCTAAGTTGGAATTATTATAATGAAATAATTGATTATTGTAGTTGTACAAACTCTCTTTTAGATATGGGAACTGGTGGTGGAGAATTCTTATCTTCATTGACTTTTTTACCCAAAGATACCTGTGCTACAGAAGGATATGAACCCAATATTAAAGAAGCTAAAAAACGACTAGAACCTCTGGGAATAAGTGTTTTTTCTGTATTAGAGCATACTGATCTTCCTATTCCTTCAAAAAGGTTTAGTTTAATAATCAATCGCCACGAATCTTTCTCTTCTCTGGAAGTTATGAGAATTTTGAAACCAAGAGGATATTTTATAACTCAGCAAGTTGGAGGTTTAAATGATATTGATTTAAATCTACTTTTAGGAGCAGATAACAATCAATATGAAAATTGGAACTTAAATAAAGCCTCTAAAAGTCTTACATCATGTGGTTTTGATTTAAAAGAACTAAAAGAAGACAAAGTAAAAACAAGGTTTTATGATATTGGTGCAATAATATATTATCTAAAAGCAATTCCTTGGCAGATCCCAGATTTTAGTGTTGATAAATATTACAAACAATTATTTCATATACATAAGTTTATTGAGAAACAAGGATATATAGATTTGACTTGTCACCGATTTTTTATAATTGCTCAAAAAAGATAGAATATTTGAAAAAGGCTTCCAACACTGGAAGCCTTTTTTTTACAAATGATTTGTAAAAATTATAGGAAGCAATCAAAACAAAAATAATAACGATTATATAAATAATATAATTATGTATTTAATGACTTATCTCTTTATTTTTTTACTAGATTCTCTACTTAACAAAAGTTCATTTTGTTAAGTAGGAAATACAATAAAAATAACTGTTTAAAATATTTTTAGATATTTATCTATATTGTAATTATTTTGTTAATTAGAAATGATAATAAAATGAGGATTAGGCTAGGATTGAAAAGATATTAATTTCACATATTTTTAATTGTTTGTAAAAAGATGAAGAGAAC
>NZ_JBATVM010000168.1:0-1925 GCF_049671765.1 Psychrilyobacter sp. | reverse complement strand
CCATCACCATAGCCTGATTTAGTTCCTGCCATTTGCATGATGTTGTTTTGTGAATCGGATGTAAGGATTAATACTTTGTTTTTCTTATCATCACTTGTTTTTGATAATGTAGAGAGGATATGAGCAGTCCAGAAACATAATAAGGATTTCCCCACTCCTCCTTTATTGTTTTTAAATAAAATTATCTTAGCCATTAGACAATCACCTTTTGCCCTGTAGTGTTTCTTTTTCTTTTGATCTCTGATTTAATTTGCTTAGTTTGTCTATTAGTTAATACATATTCACTTTTTAATATAAAGTTTAGATCCTCTAAACTCATGGCTATAATTTCTTGATGATTTGGTCTTAATTTTGGTTTTTTCATTTTATGTCCTCCTAAAGAAAAATCTTTGGAATTTCTTTAACTCCAAGATAAAATATTACCAATTTCATTATTACTTCTAGATCATTATTTCTTAATATCGTGGCTAATATTCCCATCATTAAAACTGAAAAAATAGCTTTAAATGCATCACTCATTAATTATCCCTCCTAATTTTTTACTTCTCCCATGGCAACCTCTTTTCAACATATGAGAACCAAAGAGCTCTTTGCATTAAGTTATAGAATTTATATTCCCTAATCTTTATTTCATATTTATTATCCATCATAGAACTAACAGTTTGTTTTGTAATAAGGCTAAAATCTAAATGTCTTTTTTTAACTAAATAAATTAATATTTCATATTCTTCCTCAGTTAATTGGTCTCTTTTAAATATCCCTTTATTTTTTACTGTATGATCGATAAAAGGTAAAAAGTTTAGTAATTTTAAATGTTGAAATGGGACATACTCAGGAATAATTTGTTCTAGCTCCACTAAGATATCATCGGTTAAAACTCCTCGTTTCATAAGATCAACTCTCCTCCACTTCAAATTCAATAGTTTCTTTTTGTAGGTATGCCTCGAAACACATTCCCTGGATATCAACTTGATCGGTATATTCCACACCATGTAACACTAATTTTTTAATATCAGGCAAAGTCTTAATTCTAAAATAATTCCAGTTTTTAATTAATGTTCGTTTCATTCAGTTCCCCCTAGAGTATTTAATTTATTATATTTTTTACATAATTGATTACCAAGTTCAGAATCTACGTTTTCACACTCACATCCCATAAATTTTAAAATTGAATTTCTCATAGATCTGATTTTAAACTCTCCTAATTTTTCGATCATAAAGTCTATTTTTTCTGTTCTAGTAACTTTTTTTATATCTACTGGCTCAACTATCTGATGATCTTTATCTTTTAATATGGCCACTAAGACTTTAGAGTTCATATTTTTACTTTTTAATTTTATAAACTCAATTACTTTTTTAACTTCATTGATATCACCATCAGAATAATTTTTAATATTTTTTAAAGTATTAGAATTATGATTTTTAATACTAGCTTCTGAAAGAACGGTTTTTAGTTCTTTAAAAAAATCATCATCAGAGGCAGCAGGATTTGTATCCGTGCTACTACTTTCTTTTGGTGGGAGTATTTTATTAGGAGTATTATGTAACGACTTTTGAGTCGCTGTAGTCTCTACTTTTGAGTCGAAACCACTCGACTTTTGAGTCGCCTCCTCATTTTGTTGACCTAGAAGTCCCATCTTTTCTTTTATTTTTTCTAGCTCATTATCATCTTTTTCTACTTTTTGAATTTCAAACATAGTATTAAATTTTCCTTCAAGATGAAAAAATGTATAGACACCATAAGCCATAGTCTTATGAAGATGTTTTTTTATTAAACCAAGTTTTTCATATTTAGCTATTCTTCGAGCAATCACATCTTTAGAATTGATTTTTAGTGCAGGAAGATAATCAATAAGACTTTGGTAATCTATCCAAACATATTTTTTACCACCAATTATCTTATTAATTAATTTCTTAGAAGTAGT
>NZ_JBATVM010000167.1:0-5206 GCF_049671765.1 Psychrilyobacter sp. | reverse complement strand
TACTCAATAAATCTAATTTTAAAAATTTGAATCATAAAAAACAGTTTTAAGTTTTTTATCTTTAATTTCAGATACTTTAAAATCAACTCCATCATAGAAATCACCTATTTCACCTGATTTTATGACAACTTCAAGGGTATCTTTTTCTAGAATGATTTTTTTATTTCCTAAATAATTAATTTTTAAAGAATATTTTCCTGGCTTTAAATCTTGAATAACAAATAACCCATCATATTCAGGAAAAATACTATCATAATATATTCCATCTTTTTCTACTTTTATCTCGACATAACTAAAAAATCTATTTATTTTTTTTCTATCTATATTAGGCAAAATAATAGACCCCATTATTATTGATACAGGAACAACTCCTATTTCAATTTTTTTCCCGGTTGCTGGAATAAGTTCAATTTCTTTAAGGTCCTCCACTTTTAGTGTAGGATCTATAATAGTTTCGGAGTAATTACAAATTAGTTTATTATTTCTATAAGGAGATATATTAGAAAGATGGAACTCTCCTTTTTCATTTGTTTTTATTTTGTTTCTACTGATCTCTACTCCTATTCCTTCAAGAGGGATTTCGTCTACCTCTTTTTTACCATTACCATTTTTGTCTATGAAAATAACCCCTTCTACATATCCATTGTCAGGATCTTTAGATTTGTTTAAAGCCAGGGGGGTTTTTAAGTTTACAACTTTTTCAAAACTACCTCCTACACTATGTTTATTAGTTTTTTCACTATCATAATTATAATCCATTTTGAAAAAATCATTAAATTTATATTCAAATCCTACTCCAAAAGTAAAAAAGTTTTTTTTGTTATACTCAACCTCTATTTTATAGGAATATTTTGAATCCTTTCCCATTCTTTTTCTCATTCTTCCCTTGTATTTCCATTTAGCATCACTACTATCATTACATCCTACACCCAAACTATAAGTGTAATCTCCTCGATCATAGTCTACACCTACCTCTTTTGTATAATTAGAATTTCTTCTCTTACCGTTTTTTAAAATCTTTCCAAAATCTAAATCAACTTTAAGATCTTTTGTAATATCATAACTTAATCCTATCTCATATTTTTCTTCTGTTTTCTCCATATAATATTTTTTCATAAATCTAATAAAATAATCAAATTTTCCATAATCTCTACTTATTTCAGCTTCATGATATGAATCTTTTTTTTCATCCGTCGCTAAAATATCACTATAACGCTCATAAGTATAATATAATTTATAGGAAAAAAGTTTAGTCCTTACTTCAGCTATATAACCTTTACTTGCATCTTCAAAAGAATCATAGTATGAAAAATTAGTTAACAAAGGTACTGGTAAATTAGAAAAACGATAACCTATTCTATGCTTTCCATATCTGTATAATTTTTTTTCATTCTTAGTATCATAATAATCAAAAGCATAAGTCAAATTATTTGTAATTCCGTAAGAGATATCATATTTCATATCATCATATGCATCATTCTTTCCATTGGGATTTTTTCCATAAAATAAATTGTAATCCCATTTACCCTTCGTAAGAAAATTATTTCCTTCCATAATATTTATGTTTTTTTCTTCTGTTAGAACACCATTTCTATCATATATTTTTATTTTAAATTTATCACTTTGGTTTCTCATTTCTATAGTAAACTCATAACTATTCCCATCTATCCTTTGATAATCAGCAACTTTTCCATTCTGGTATATTTCAACTGTTGAATTTTTAGGAGCCTCTCCTCTGATAGTTATATCTCTTCCAGAGCGTTTAATACTATAGCTGTTTTCACTTATTGATATTCCTCTAATCTTATTGTCATATCCTAAAATATCATTACCAGTTATATAATTATCCCCTATAGTTATAGTTTTTCCCTTAAATATATAAGGATACTTCAAGCTTATCTCTTCCATTTTCCCTGTAGAATAGAGATTCTGCCTCATATTAAAATCTCCATAAAAAAGCTGAGAACTATATTCTATCTCTACATCGCCTCTATTTCTCGCATCTCCATTCTTAAAAAAATCACCTATATCATTTATATCATATCTCATTTTTAGCATTCCTAGGTTGAATATCTTTCTATCTTCTTTCATAAACATATCTATCTTTTGAGTACTTTTATTTTTATTTTTTTCACCTTCCAACATTTTTTTTCTTCTTTTTACAGACAATCTATACTCTATTGGAAGATTAAAACTAGGTGATATCTCTAAAGTATATCTTTCTTCAATCCACTTTATACTCTTTAGAGGTAAAAGTTTAGCTAGATCTTCTTTTTCAATGTAAGTTTTCCCTTCAAATTCTAAAATATTTAATTCTTTTTTATCTATTTTTATATTTTTTTCTTTCTTATCAGAAAAAAGACACCCCTTCATTGATAAATTTATATTTTTTCCATCTGTGGTAAAGTTCGTATATTCTGTGAGTTCTGTAAATTCTAGAAAATCTCTGATATCTATATAGATTCCTCCACTAAGATCACTCCTTACTTCATAAAATTCTTGCTTTAGATACCTTCCCACTTTAATCGTTATCATATTTTCAAAATATTTATTCTCCTCACTTTTAGTATCAGAAAAAGCCATACTAAAAAAAAGGAAGAAGCTTATGAAAACGACTTCCCCTCTCCTTAACATTATTAATTTTCCCCCTTTTTTCTAATCATTTTACATATTCTATTTCATATTTAATTTTCTTTTTGTACTTCCCACTGACTTTTTTTTCTCCTACCAATGAAAAACCTATCTCAAACTTCCCCTCACCGAAATCATCCAAAAGTATCACAGATCTTTTAGCTCTAAGAGCTTCAATTCTAACACCTTGAGTCAAATACATAACTCCATCTTCTTTGGTCTTAAATTTCACTCTTTTATTTGCTTCTCCTTTTACATATATAATTACCCCATCCTCAGGAGCAATCCATTGTTGACTTCCTTTATAAAGGTAAAGTCTCTTTAAGTCTACATTTTCTACCCTTGTAATTTCTAATGAAAAAACTGATACAGAAGATATAAGTAGTAAAACAAATAATAATTTTTTCATTTTCTTCTCCAATTGTTAAAATGATAATATACTTTTTAAATTATATAACTAATAGTTATTTTAACAAACTTAATTACCTTCATTTAATGATTCTTTTTGAAGTACAGGACCTCTAACAGTCCTATCATCAATACTAGTATAAGTCACAGTTACTGTAACAAGCTGATTTGTAACGTCTTCATGTTGAGAGTCACTATCCATATTTACCCCAAATGTAAATGTCGCTGTTCCATCTGATATTGTTCCTGTCCCATTTGCACTAGAAAGAATAACTCCTTTATTAGCAGTTGTTGTAACTGCGTATGAAAAAGTTTCACCAGCTTCACCAGTTATACTAGCGGTTACATCTTGTTTCGCGATAATAGAACCAACATACACATCTTTGAAGTCAAGAGTTTCAGTATTCAAACTTATAGCAATTGGAGTAACATATTTTGCTGAAACACTTAATGTAGCGCTAGCAGTATTTCCTGCTCCCGTTGCTGCTGCTATTGATGATATTGCTACTAAAAGTATTGCGGTCAATAACATTTTTTTCATTTTTTTCATTTTTCCCCCATTTATCTAATTTTTTTTAGAAAATATCACAGTATATAACAGTAACAGTTATAGTAGCAGACAAGTCACTTTTTATATTCCTTGTATCCAAACCTACATAAAATTTGTCGGCTTTACTTGTTCCTATTCCTGTATTCTTATAAGTTATAGTATTCCCTGTATACCCACCTAGAGAGTCACGGGAAATCTGTAATATTCCACTGCTATCATCATTACTTATTTTTATTTGGTAGTCATATCCAGCTTCTGCATTCACATAAAGACCCACAAAAACAGGATCTATCTCAGCATCAGGGAATACATCCCCAAAGTCTATAGATTTTACTCCCAAGGCTAAAGAGATTGCCTTTACAGCCTGCCCTTTTATATAAAATACTCCATCCTCTGCAAATGAATTTATTGAAAGGAGAAGAAGAAAAAGAATATAAAAAAATTTTTTCATTTCTGCACCTCCTATAGTTCAAAGGTTAATCCTTTAGAAAAATTAAATTTCTCATTTTCAAAGGTCACCTCTGCATAATCTGCCTTTCTATCTAAAGGAATACTTTCCTTTATTTCCAACAACTTATCCCTATAAAAACCTTGTTTAAAAGTCTTTTCACCTATCAATTTTTTTTCCTTATAAAATTTAACCTTTACATTAAGACTGTAGGAAAAATTACCAATATTCATTACGTTTCCTTGAAGTTTATATCCTGTTTTTACTTTTATTACTCTAAATTTTTTAAACTCTATCCCAGTTCGAAGCTCCCCTTTCCTTCCATAATAAGGAATACCTATATTCATAAGCAAACTTACCTGATTGTTGTTATTTCGCAGAGGTAGTTCCTTAAATACAAGAAGTGCCACATACTCTCCATCTTCTAAATCTCTCTTTATTCTAGGAGCTATTTTAACGTGTATTTTGCTTTTAGGAGGAATTAATACTATCTTTGGATAGACCACCAATTGGTCTCCTAAATAATATTTATCCTTTGCCCATTTTGGTTTTTCAAAATCTACCCTTACCCTAACTACTTTATTCCCTTGATTTATAAGAGCTGTTTCTTGTGTCATAGGTCGATTAAGGTCTACTCCAAAACTTGTTTTTGTCACCATAAATGAACTATAGCAACTAATATTCCAGACAGAAAACAGTATAATAATAAATAATTTAAAGTACTTTCCCATATTTCTTCTCCCATTTTTTTTTTTAATTTTGCATATTATATAAATAAAAAAGGTGCTCTTCTCATAGAAGACCACACATAAATTTTAGCTCAAAAACAAAAGCATTTATTTACTTTCGGTAACTGGCTACCATTTAAAAGGCCCTATAGCTTTGCGTCCCTTAGTTTCCAAAGGTTTGCCATATTCTATAATTCTATCAAAACACAATTGAAACTTTATCCAAACTAATATTAAAAGATAACTGCCGTTATATTACCACTGTCATCTCTTTAAAGCAAATTAAAAAAAGTTAACACAGTTACACTTGATTTTTTTGCCTTTTTACTATACTATATTAGTTATTAAAATAATGGAGGAATTATGGAAATTTTATTAATCGGATTAGGTATGTTTATCGCTGGCTTTATCGACTCTATTGCTGGAGGAGGAGGTCTTATT
>NZ_JBATVM010000166.1:0-3433 GCF_049671765.1 Psychrilyobacter sp. | reverse complement strand
TCTCTCAAAAATTCTATTTCTAAAAATTTACTAATTCTTTTATCATCCTCTACTATTAATATTTTCAATTTTTTCTCCTTTCGTTTTTTAGTTAAAAAAAATTCTAAATACTACCTTTATCCTTAAAATCCCCCCTCGTCTTTTAATCATTTCAATTAGATTTATATATCAATCTTACTCTTGCTTAATGAAAGTTTGATGACAAAAATTTAATATTTATTTTTTAATTCTTACATCCCTTCCTTTGAAATGTCCTACCAACATTATTTTTACAATTCAATATTATAGTTTTGGCTTAACAAATTCAAAAAAAAAGAGTAGATTATGATAAAGATCATATCTACTCTTTTTTATATCCTTGACAAAGGGTATCGGTTCCTACCTTTGAGATTTATTATTTAATCTTATTTAAAATTAATTCATCTAATTCTTCTTTACTATAATGGGTTACTTTGAGATCATAAAATCTATAAAAAAAATACCCAATTAAGCTCCAGACCATCAAAATAATAGTGGATGGAATAGACAGAGAACTATTTAATCCTGGAAATAATAGTAAAATCAAAAATATTACTCCTGAGAAAGAGCCTATAACAGCCGGTAAATAAATTTTATTATGTTCTTTTTTATACAACTTAAAAGATGATAAACTAGTATATAAATAACCAATTGCAGCTCCAACACTAGATGTTCCAACTATCCATGATAAAACGTTCCTTCCAAACCATGGTGCTACCAATGATATCCCAAGGATAAATAAAATAGCATTTTTAGGAGTATGAGATTTAGGGTCTAATTTTCCGAAGAAATCAGGTAATATCTTTCCTCTAGCCATAGCAAATAAAAGTCTGCTAGATGCCATATAGAAACCATTAATCCCTGCAATTATAGCAGAAATAAGTGCTAAAGCTAAAATCCACAATCCTACCTTCCCAAAATAATATTCAACAGTATGCCCAGTTGCCCACACTATATCCCCATCTATTATTTCATTTAAACTAATCCCAAAACTAGTAAAAAATAAAATAGAACAATATATTATAGCCCCAATTATTATAGAAAAAATTGCTAATTTTGATGCTTCATGAGCATTAAACTCAAGCTCTTCTGCCACTTGTGGGATACAATCAAAACCAACAAATAGCATAGGTGCGATAGATAGAACCTTCAATATCCCTGAAATACTAATATTTTGACCATTTAAAAACGTAGTTGTATATTCATTTCTTATTCCAACTTTAGCTAAAGTTACACTCAAGAATAAAAAAACAATCCCAACTAGAGTTAAAACCATGATATTTTGAAAATTAGAAGCTAATTTAACTCCTTTGATATTTAAATAAGCAAATAAAAATAATGCAAAATAAGAAACTCCTATTTCAGCTAAATATATATTTGAACCTGCAAGATTATATAAAAATCCAACTTTCAAAATACCAGGCATTACGAATTTAGAAACAAAAGCTAACCCAGTTGCATTAAATGGAACCATACTAGCATATGCTAAAACTAAAAACCAACCACAAATAAGCGAATGTTTCCAACCAAAAGAATCATAAGTAAAAGCATATTCCCCTCCTGCTACTGGGTATTTTTTTAATAAATAACCATAATTTTTTTCTATAATTACCATTATTAATCCACCTATAAAAATAGCTATAATAGAATTAAGCATACCGGCTTTCAAAAACATAGTTCCTGGTAATAAAAATGCTCCAGTTCCAATAATAGCACCTATAGCTAGTGAAAGTATGTCTACTTTCTTTATATCTTTTTTTAACATCTTTAACTCCTTTTTTATTAATAAATTTATATTTAAAAAACAGTTTGGAATTATAGAAAAGATCCAAACTGTTTTGTTATTATAGTTTAAATTTGTCTACTAATTTAAGACCTGTAACCCCACCTAAAATTAAGAAACCACCAAATACTATACCACTTAGGGACATAGAAGATAGTGCAGAATAGAAAGCCCCAATATTACATCCAGAACCAAGTCTAGCGCCATATCCCATAAATAACCCACCTAAGATATAACCTATGACTTTTCGAAAATTCATATTTTTAGTTATAGATAGTCCACCTGCTAAAAGTGAAGCTATTATTGTTCCTACCATTATGCCTAAATTTCTAAGAGATCCAGAATCATTAAAGAATCCATTTGCCATTATTTTTATAGCTTTATCTGTTTGAAAAAATCCTATACCAGAAAGATCTACACCAAATAATTGTAAAATCCATCCTCCCCAATAAGCAAATGTTGTTGAAACACCCCAGTTTTTACCAGTTGTAGTTAGTACTACTAAGAACATTACAGATAAAAGTACACCACCTATATAAAATGACCACCTTTTAACAAAAAATTTATGATAAGTTTCAAAAGAAAACATATTATATTCAGTTTCATTTTTTATTGGAAGATCTTTTTCCCATTCTTCGTATCCTTCACTAATATAACTCCCTTCTTTTTTTCTTTTCGCTTCGTATTTTTTAATTAACAGATACATAAGTCCATAAAAAGCTAAAAACAACATTACAGAAGCAAAATAACCAAAATAATCTGGGAAATAAAATTTAAATCCACTAGCTAAAACTGAATGCTTTAGAGTGTCTAAATGAGCTACTCCAATTACTGAACCAATACAGAAAAATAATAGGGATATTGCTGCTCTTACATACCCTTCTCCTAAATCTGTTAATGTTCCTGATGCACATCCACCAGCAAACATCATCCCTATTCCAAATACAAATGCTCCTATAACTGTTAACATACTAATTGTTTTTACCGATGACATCCCTGGTATTACTAAGCCATTTATATGTGCATTATATTGGATAGCTGCGACCACAATAAGGGAAATACTAAGCAAAAACAATACTGCTTTTGGTAAAGATGAATTTCCCATATAATGCATCTTTCTAACTATTCCTGCAAATCCAAATCTAGATCTTTGCATTACATATCCAATTCCTAGACCAGTTATTGTAAATAACCCTAATTTATGACTAACTCCGTTTACATATGCTGTAAATGCAATGGCAATGGCAAAAAGTATCCATCCTGGATAAAATTGATTTTTTTTCATTTTTTTCTTTCCCCCTAAAATAAATAATTAAATTTGTATATTTTTTCACGTTATATATTGTAAAATTTAAGAGGAAGTTTTTTTCCTCTTATTTTATTTTAAATTAATAATCTTTCATTAAAACTTTGTATTTTCTAAAGTTGCACAACAACCAACACAGTCACCGATCATTATTTTTTCCCTTGTTTTATCGTTATAACAAGATACTTCTTCATACATTTTTACAAATTCATAACTTCCTGCAATATTTTTAACATCATAACCTTTTGCTTGAAGCATCAATGTCATATTGTAGCTTCTTTCTCCTGTTCTACAATGAACATAGATTGTTTTTGTTTTATCTAATT
>NZ_JBATVM010000165.1:0-7127 GCF_049671765.1 Psychrilyobacter sp. | reverse complement strand
CTCGTAGGGAGAAACCGAAGTAGAGTAGAATGGGTTCCCTCGCCCTTTGAGGGAGAGGGTGTCCGATAGGACCGGAGAGGGTAAGGTTATCCGTTCTTTGGACAAGCAAAGAATGAATGGAGGAACTTATGTACAAAAACTTATATAATAAAATAGAAACTTTAGATATTAAGGGAGTAGGAGAAAAAACTATAGTCTCCCTAAAAAATTTAGGAATAAATACCATCATGGATTTAATATGTTTTTTCCCTCGAACCTATGAGGATAGGTCTAATATAAAAAAAATAGGTGATATCAGATCGGAAGAATATGTAGTGGTTATTGGAAGAATTATTTCTGTGGAAAACAGGAAAACTAAAACTCGTAAAACCATGACAGTGGCTCGTATTACTGACGGGACAGGAATGCTAGATATGGTTTGGTTCCAGATGCCGTATCTAAAGAAAAGCCTCCAAGTAGGAGAGGAATATGTATTTATTGGGAATGTAAAGAGGGGATATAACTTTCAGATTGCTAGTCCAGAATACAGAAAATATAGTGGTAAATTAAGTGAGGAGATAAAACCTATCTACAGCAGTAATAGAAATTTATCTCAAAATGGATTACGAAAAATAATAAAGGATACGATAAAAAAATATATTCCCCTTGTGGAAGAAAATATACCCAAAGAAATACTCCAAGAATATAAATTAATGGGACGAAAAGAAGCTATTTTAAAAATTCATATGCCAAAAAATCTAAGGGAAATAGAAAAAGCCAAAAATAGGATGGCTGTAGAAGAACTCCTAATTTTGGAATTAGGAATCTTGTCTAAAAGGTTTCAATTGGATGCGGACAATAATTCTAAATATAAGTTAAATGATGAAAGACATATGGTGAAAAAATATCTAAACAGTTTAGGATTTGATCTTACAAGAGCGCAAAAAAAAGTGATTACAGAGATATATAAAGATCTATCAGGTGGAAAGATAGTAAATAGACTGATCCAAGGAGATGTTGGATCTGGAAAAACTATTGTGGCCGTTTTAATGCTTTTATATCTTGTGGAAAATTCCTATCAAGGAGTAATCATGGCTCCTACAGAGATATTAGCCGTACAGCATTATTTATCTATGGTAGATGGTTTATCGGAATTAGGAGTGAGAGTAGAGATCCTAACTGGAAGTATAAAGGGCAAAAGACGAGAAAAATTATTATCTGAGATAAGAGAGGGTGTTATCGATATTGTGGTTGGAACCCATGCTCTTATTGAGGATCATGTAGAATTTAAGAAATTAGGATTGATTGTTGTAGATGAACAACATAGATTTGGGGTGGAACAGCGGAAAAAATTAAGAGATAAAGGAGAAATATCTAATCTCTTGGTTATGAGTGCCACACCTATTCCAAGATCCTTGGCTCTTAGTATCTATGGGGATTTGGATGTTTCTATAATAGATGAATTGCCTCCAGGGAGGACACCTATAAAGACTAAGTGGATAGAGTCAGATAATGATCTAGAAAAAGCTTATGATTTCATTAGAAAACAATTGGTTAAAGGAAGACAAACATATATCGTAGCTCCCCTTATTGAGGAAAGTGAAAAAATGGCCGTTACTTCGGCTACAGAACTCTATGAGGAGATGGTCAAAAGATTTTCTGAATTTGAGATAGGTCTTCTACATGGAAAGATGAAAAATTTAGAAAAGGAAAAAGTAATGGCTAGGTTTAAAAAAAATAAGATACAGATACTGGTTTCTACCACTGTTATAGAGGTAGGAGTGGACGTTCCTAATGCCACTATTATGATGATAACTAATGCCAATAGATTTGGATTAGCAGGTCTACATCAGCTCCGTGGAAGGGTAGGAAGAGGTAAACATAAATCTTATTGTTTTTTAATAGCCAAAACAGATAATGACATTTCTAAATCGAGATTAAAAGTTATGGAATCAACTACAGACGGTTTTTTAATAGCCGAGGAAGATTTAAAACTTCGGAAACCTGGGGAAATATTTGGGACACGTCAAAGTGGGATATCAGATCTAAAATTTGTAGATATAGTTCACGATGTAAAAACCATAAAGTTAGTGAGGGATATCTCCATAGAATATCTAAGAAAAAATAGTGGTGAGGTACAGGAAAATACATTGAGGACAGATATAGTAGAAAAATTTAAAGTGGATGAGATTAAATAGGAGTAAATTTATGAATATAATTAAGTTAAATATGGAAGATTATGAGAGGGTATGGATTATAAGTGATATCCATGGATATCATAATGTATTTTTAAAATTATTGGATAAAATAAAATTAACTACAGATGATTTATTGATTATAAATGGGGATTCTTGCGATCGCGGGCCTTCTAGTTTGAAGATGTATGAAACAATACAAAACTTGGTAGAGAGTGGGTTGAACATAATCCACACCTTTGGGAATCATGAAGATCTTATGGTCAATGCCATTGAAAAAGGTGAATTATTTGCTTGGTATAGAAATGGAGGAAGACAGACTATTAATTCCTATGAAAAAGAGTATGATATTTTGAATAAACATTTGAAATATATAAAAAACATGCCTATGGCAGTGGATTTAGGTAAATATTTTGTAGTTCATGGAGGGATAAATCCAGAAAAAAGTATCGAGGATCAAGTCCCCTATGAGATGACATGGATAAGGAATAAATTTATAGATTATCCCCTTTTAAAAACCGATAAAATTATAATTTACGGACACACTCCTAATTTAGATGGAAAGATTCATTTTGTGGATAATCAGAAAATATCTATAGATTGTGGGAGTTACGACACTGGAGTTATAGGAGCAATTGAGTTAAAAAGCATGGAAATTGTATATGAAAGCACAGATAGATTAAACATATACTTGAATCAGCATTTTAAAAAAATATAAGTTTTGAACTTGTGTTTAACACTGGGAAACAAAGTAGGGGTAGAACAGTATAATTTATAGAAAAAATTCACAATTTTATTTTATATCAATAAAAATTTTGATAAACCAAAACAAACTTGATATAATGATAGATAAGAAAAATTACAAGACAAAATAATTTATTAATTTAAAATTATTGATGAAGGATAGTCTTTTATCAAAATATTAGGAGGATTAGATCATATGAGATTTAGTAAGATGTATGCAAAAACATTAAAAGAAACACCGAAAGATGCTGAGGTAGTTAGTCATCAATTGATGTTAAGATCAGGAATGATAAAAAAATTAGCAAGTGGAGTATATACATACCTTCCTTTAGGGTATAAAGCTTTAAAAAAAGTAGAAACAATAACTAGAGAAGAGATGGATAGAGCGGGTTCACAAGAAATATTCATGCCAGTATTGCAACCAGCGGAATTATGGAAAGAAACTGGAAGATGGGAAGTAATGGGACCTGAAATGATGAGACTTAAAGATAGACATGACAGAGATTTTATATTAGGTCCTACTCACGAAGAGGTAATCACAGATATAATTAGAAATGATATATCATCATATAAGTCTTTACCACTTAGTCTTTACCAAATTCAAACTAAATTTAGAGATGAAAGAAGACCTAGATTTGGGCTTATGAGAGGAAGAGAGTTCCTAATGAAGGATGCTTACTCATTTCATGCAACTGATGAATCTTTAGACGATGAATTTGAAAATATGAAAGCTGCATACACAAGAATTTTTGAAAGATGCGGCCTAAAATTTAGATCTGTAGAAGCAGATTCAGGAGCTATCGGAGGAAGTGGATCACAAGAATTTCATGTGTTAGCTGAATCTGGTGAGGATGAAATAATCTTCTGTGACACTTGTGACTATGCTGCTAATATTGAGAAAGCAGAAAGTGTTATAAGAGAAAAAACAGTAGAAACAAAAGAAGAATTAGCAGAAACAGAGTTAAGAGATACTCCTAATGTTGCTAAAATAGATGACGTTTGTGAATATTTTGGGATTCCTGCTTCTAAAACTGTAAAAGCTATTACTTATATGGATACTTTATCATTAAAAGCATATATGGTTTTACAAAGAGGAGATTATGAGATAAACGAGGTTAAACTTAAGAACTTATTAAATGAAACTGATTTAGTTATGTTAAGTGACGCTGATCTTGAGACTTATAAGTTAGTAAAAGGTTATATGGGGCCATACAACCTTGAATTAGGTGATATGACACTTGTTGCTGATGAGAGTGTAACTAAGATTGTAAACCACACTGCTGGTGGAAATAAAGTGGATACACACTATATGAACGTAAACTATGGTAGAGATTATACAGCTCATATTGTAGGAGATGTTAGAACTGTAAAAGCTGGTGAAGGATGTCCTAGATGTAGTGAAGGAAAATTAGAAAGTGCTAGAGGAATAGAAGCTGGTCATGTATTCAAACTTGGAAATAAATATTCTGAAAGTATGGGAGCAACATTCTTAGATGAAAATGGGAAGACAAAGATAATGACTATGGGATGTTATGGTATAGGAGTTTCTAGAACTCTAGCTGCTGCAATAGAACAAAATAATGATGAAAATGGAATTATCTGGCCTATGTCAATAGCTCCTTATTTAGTAGATGTAATTCCTGCAAATATTAAAGATGTAGATCAATTAGGATTAGCAGAAAAATTATATGCTGAATTGATTGAGAAAAATATCGATACTGTAATCGATGATAGAAAAGAAAGACCAGGATTTAAATTTAAAGATGCAGACTTAATCGGATTCCCTATTAAATTAATAGTTGGAAGAGGGGCTAAGGATGGATTAGTAGAGGTTAAAGTTAGAAGAACAAATGAAGCTTTTGAAGTAAAAGCAGAAGAAGTAATTTCATTTATTGAAGATATAATCGCTAAAGGTTAAGCAAATGAAAAAGGAACTCTGAGGAGTTCCTTTTTTCATAGATAGATAGTTTTAAAAATACATTAAATATACTAACAGAAATACAATAATCTTTACCATTTTATAAATTTAACTTTTAACTCTAATACTTCTAAATTTTTCATTTCTAATAAATTTTTTCTTTTAAAATAATATCCAGATCATAATTAACTGGTTGTTATTTTAAATTTAGAACAAATAAGCATTGTCTAAAATAGGTTATTTTGGAACTTGAAACATAACGAATAACTCTCAACAGTTACTTGTTATTTTTTAATATTTTTTTTCTTTTAACTTTTATTTCTACAACTAGTTGGTTTATCATGTTACTCTTTACTTTGTATGGATAATTCATAGATCATCCCCTTATTCTATTACTCTTGCTATTTTCAAAATACATTTTAACAAAAAACTTTAACTTCTAATAATGATAATCCTAATGACCGACATTAAACAAAATTAAATTAACTTTTGAAACTATCAACTATCTATCTTAATATAGTAATACACTGAAAAAAATGAAAAGTCAAATTTTTTTAAAAAATTAAAATTATAGTTTAATTGTTCTACTTGATTATTAAGCAAATAAGCCTTGTTTTATTAGTGTTTTAATGATTATACGATCTCTAAATTTTATTTGTTTAATTTTCGTGTATAGATTTTACTATGAGTCTTTTTTTATTTTATCAGCTGGAACAATTCATTATACAATTTATCATATTCAAAAAAGAAATAGGTTTCTTCTTTTTTCACATCATAAAATATATTTTTAATGCCTTTTATACTGTGCTTTAGTTCCCTCTCTCCAACTTTCCCCTAGAATAGCTCCTGTTTCCTTATTGCAAGTAAGCATATAACTTCTTTTGTCGTAGTCAAAATTCCAATAATAGTTGTCTTTTTCCTCACTCATATCAATGTCTATTTCACCATCTATTCCAGGTAATAAACCTTCTAAATAATCATTTAATTTTTCTACACTTTCCTGTAAATCGTACATATTCTTCCTCCTATTATTTTATAACTTTTTTTTATACTCAAAGATTATTTTGTATATTTATTCCACTGTTTTCAGAACTTTTCCTATTTTATCTGAAATAACCAAATTTGCTCTGGTATCATAACTTGTAGAATCTTTATTTATCAAAATCAATTTATTCCCCCTATAAAGATCTACCAAGGAAGCAGCAGGCTGAACTACAAGTGAAGTCCCTCCTACAATTAAAACATCAGCATTAGCAATATAATGCATGGCTCTATCATAGCTATTCATATCTGGAACTTCTTCATATAAGGTAACATCTGGTTTTATTATCCCATTACATTTAGAACAATGAGGAACACCCTTCTTATCCATTATTTCATCCAAGGTATAGAAAGTACCACAGTCCATACAATGATTCCTATGGATACTCCCATGAAGCTCTAAAACGTTTTTACTTCCTGCCATTTGATGTAATCCGTCTATATTTTGGGTAATAACTGCTTTTAATTTACCTATTTTTTCTAGATGTGCCAGTATCTTATGTGCATCATTTGGTTTAACATCTTCATATACTAGATATTTTTTATAAAATTCAAAAAATCCATCTTTATCTTTATTAAAATATGTTCTACTCACTAAATATTCAGGGCTATGAGAATATAAGCCTGTAGCACTCCTAAAATCAGGAATCCCACTTTCTGTAGAAACACCAGCTCCTCCAAAGAATACAATATTATCACTTGTATCTATTATTTTTTTCAATTCTTCATACATAGAATTGCCTCCTAAAATCACATTTAAAATTTTTCCTTAAAAGTACATTTTTTACACAGTTCCTCAACAGCTTTTTTATTACTGAATCCATCGTATATAGCAGTAGCTCTTTTTCCCTCTACTATCTCTTTAAATGGTGTTTCAAAGATGTTTCCTAGATTCACTACACCTTCACCGTCTAAACAGCATGGAATCACAGTTCCGTCTACTAAGATCCCTATCTGAGTCCGTAACCCATAACAAAATCCATCTTCATTTTCATATTCATCAACTAGTTCTGGCCATTTGAATTCTAGATCGGTATTCAGATATAATCTCTTCTTTATCTTCAGACCGTGACCTGGAACTAATTTATCCTCGATCTTATAGCCTAAATCAAAATATTTTTCAATCCTATCTATAATTTTTCTATTCCCTTCCATCTGAATCTCATTTTCATTTCCACAATGAAAGTTCCATAATCTCAAAGATATATATGTATTTTCTAAAGAAAGCGATTTTTTTGTAAAATTTAATA
>NZ_JBATVM010000164.1:0-3509 GCF_049671765.1 Psychrilyobacter sp. | reverse complement strand
CTGTAGCTCTGTAAATTTTTTCTATTGTTCCTACTTCTAATAATTGTTTATGTTCCACTCTATCTCCAACTTTAAAATCCAATAACTTCCCTCCTAAATAAATTCTTATTTTCTATTTCATAAATTGGATTTTTATAACCCCACTTGCAAATGCACCGTATACTGCATAACATAGAAAGCAAAAAGAAAAAACTAAAGAAAAATATCCTATGACTGATGTTTTCTCATTCTTATGGTGGTCTATCTTATCCATCAATAGCCAAGTTGCTATAAAATGATATAATTCTAAAGCTATAAAAAAAAGCAATAAACTCCCAACAATTTCATACTGTCTAACTGTTAATACCATTTTATCCTCCATTTTTTAACTAATAGCTGTATTCCACTTCTTCCCCCAGTGAATAGGCATCTATTGCCTCATTCTCTATTTCATCTATGGTAGTTACTGTTTTATTTCTAAAAGTTAGTGTTTTTAGTTGTGGGATGATATTCCTGTAAAAATTATCCCAATCTTTTATTTTTCCTTTTATTTTTATTTCCATCTTTACCCCCTAAATTAAATACAAATAATCAACTTATGGTATAATTTAGTAGAACCATTTAGCGGTGGTTCGACTTTGTAGGAACACTCCTAATTTCTTCTATTTTCTTTGGTCGGATAAATTTTAGCTTTTAAGTGTTCCTCTTTTTTATTGGGTTTATAATTTTTTATTGCCCAAAATAGTGTGGTTTCTGTAATCCCTAAAGCATTACAATAAATCTCTACCTCATAATCCTGTATACCTTTTCTAAGCTCTGTAATCGTTATCCTAAATCTTTTTCGAAGTTCTTCAATTATTTTATTGGCTGTCATAGCATTCCCCCTTATATTCTACTTATTATTATTGCTTTAAAATCTTTGATAGGATTAATATTCCCTTCAGCTTTAATATCTTTTAATATATTTATAATAGCTTGTTTACCGTGTTGCTTTGCTAGTGGTACTAATATACTGGCTGTAACCATTGGAGAAAGCCCTATCTTAGCTACCGCTTTACTAACAGGTATTAATTTCATTGTTTCTTTTAATTGTTTCTGTAGATCACACTGGAGTTCTTTCTCTTGGTCTTTAGAAAGTGAAACGCAAACCCCTAAAGAGGGTATTTCTTTCTTGGTATTACTTTCAAGGTATTCTTTGTTAGGGTACTTTCTACCCTCACCCTTAGGGTACTTTCTACCACTACCCTTAGGGTACTTTTTACCCTCATGGTCGTTTTGGTCAGTATTATCAATGTCTACATCAAGGTCAAACAATTCTTTTAATTCCTTAGAAAATTTTATCAAAGAAAATGATCCAACTTTATTAAAATTAGTCTCCCCTTTTTCTAAATTTTTCTTACTAACTTTATGATTTAATCTTTCTATTAATCCGTGCTTAGTTATTTTTTTTAATCTGTTTTTTATCTGATCTACATTATCAAATATAAAACTCATATCTTCTTGAATAGTTTCATAATGTACCCAACTATAAACGTCCTGTCCTTTGCTATATGTTATTGACTTACTCCCTCCCATAAAATCATTTATTCTTCTAATAATTATAAAATCTTCTACAGTTAATTTATATTTTTTCTTTAAGTCAACCCATTTTTTAGTGTTCATACTTAAAAATTTTTCTCTCATAATTTCCCTCTCTTTTTCTTCATATTTTCTTCTATCAACCTTGTTTCTATCTTATTATTTTCTATTCTAAGCTTCTCACGACAACTCACTGCATAACTTAAGAGCCACTCTCTGTTATCATCGTCTAGCTTCTCATATTCGACTTCTAATAGATCTATCTCTTTTCTCTTCTCGATAAATTTTGTATTAAATTCTTCTATCTCTTTTTCTAAGTCTTGGACTCCTTCCCTCAAGGTTTCAAAGTTACTCAGCTCATATAATTTTTTTCTTTTTTTCTTAAAATTTTTCTGCATATCTTCATTCCATTTATTTAAATTGAAACTCTTTACCCTCCTAGCATCATCTATTTCATCTATTACTTTAGAGTGTCTTAGATGCTCCTCAAAGGTCATTACCTTTACCTGCATGTTCATACATCTTTCTAGTTCCAAAGATGCAGATGAATCTGGTCTACTCATATTTATCCTCCTATTTTTCAAAAATGTCCTTTTCTTTTATAAAAATTTTACAGTTTTTAAAAGGTGGATTCTTAGACATCTTGCAACCCTCACCAAAAATATACATTAACTTCCATAGAGGCATCTCATAACAACCATCATTGTCTAGTATTCTTTTTGGTTTAAGGTTTATAAATTCATTTCCATAAGATTCCAACTCTTTGTCATATTTTTTTAAAATCTCATAACCTTCTTTCGTGAGTTTGAATTTTACAGGATTATTTATGTTAAATGGTTTATACATTTTTTAATCCCCTCCTAATTAAATAAAATCCTTAAATTAAGCTTTAAAATAATTACAATTACAAGTGAAATTATTTTGTTAGGGGGTTTTCTTTAAGTTCTAGAATTTTTTCAATTTTTAATAAAATTTCTCTATTATTATTTTTTATATGATGATACATATTCTCACGAGAAATGCCTACTCTAGAAGCTAGTTCCGTAAGCGTCAAATCTTTTTCCAGAGCTTTTAATTTTACTAATTTTAATTTATCCATCTTAACCTCCTTTGCATTTACATTTGTAATTAATCGAAGTATAACCCATTTACTTTCATTTGTAAATGGTTTTTCATATAAAAATTTACATCTGTAAATTAAAAAAGTATAATTCTATTATAAACAAAGGGGTTGAGACATGAAAAAAAAATTTGATGTACCTGAAGAAAAAAGAAGAAAATTAGGTGAATTCATAAAAAAATTAAGATTAGAAAAAAAGTATGGTTTTAATCAATTTGCTTTAAAAGCACAAATTAATGTAGCTGATTTAAATAGACTAGAAAAAGGTGAAAAGAAAAAAATAAACGCTTATCAGCTAATGAATATAGCTTCTGCATTTAAAATAGACTATAAAAAATTATACAAAATGATTGGTTATATGGAGAAAGAAGATTTTAATACAAAGAATGAAATTGAAAAAGTAAATGAGAATACTGAACTTTCTGTATTCACTGAGTTAGTTAATAGCCTTCCTAAAGATGATATGAAAAAAATGTTACAAGAGTATTTAGAAAAAAAAGAATTGGAAGCCTATAAAAATGGAACTTTTGAAGAAAAAAAGGAACATTTTGATTTAATAAAAAAAGCAATAGAAAATGGTGTAGAAGAATAATATGTCGACATATTAAATATGAATTATTTAGTTAATTCTTTTAATGCTTTTAACAAATCTTTAATCTTAATTTTCTTGGTACTCATAACAGTCCCCCCACTTTCTTATTGTGATAGTGGCCACAGGGATATTATACAGGAAAAGTAAATTTAATTATAATTAACAGGGGGAGAATATGAGCAAAATATTTGATAAAATTGATGTGATTTTAACTTTTTCAAATAAAGTATGGGGTGATGA
>NZ_JBATVM010000163.1:0-3723 GCF_049671765.1 Psychrilyobacter sp. | reverse complement strand
TATACAGATAGTGCTGAAGTAAATCCAGCTGTTCCATAGATCATTGCTTCTTTCAAAGTTAAATTTTCAGGTTTTTTTATTATCCAGTTAGAAGGGACTCTTATATATTCTCCAAATCCTCCATCGGTATTCATTCCTAGATCATATCCAGTTATAAAAACTTCTTCTCCTTTTTTAAAATTAGGATTTTCAGATGAATAGATTACCCCTGCAGCGTCTATCCCTGGTGTATGGGGAAAGTTTCTCGTTACCCCTTTATTTCCTATACATGACAGTGCATCTTTATAATTTAAAGATGAATACAATACTTTAATCACTACATCTCCCATTGGAAGATCCTCTATTTTTCTTTCTATTATTTTTGGAATATATTTTCCCTCTTCTTCGAAAATTCTTACAGCTTTAAAGTTCATCTCTCCAACTCCTTTTATTTATTAAAAATTACACAATAATTACCTTCTGGGATTCTACATTTATTACATTACATCCATTAATAAATGAATCTCCCAAGTTGCTGACCTTACAAAACCATTCTTAATGGATAAATCACCAATTTTAACTTTATCAGACAAGTCGTTCATAATTAACCTTAATTCCAATTACAAATAGTACGGTATCGTACTATTTGTAATATGATATAATAAATGTCAATAAATGTCAATAATTATTAACTCCAATTAAAAATCATATAGAATTTACCTATAAATATACATTTTTCCTTTTATTTTTTAATTTTTCAATAAACTAAAAAAACCTAACTTTAACATTGGTATACATGATTAACAAACGTTAAAGGAACCGATTTATGAAAAAGGGATAGAAACTATTAGTATATCTGAAAGAAAAAATACTGTTCTTTTTAGGAGAAAATGTCTCTATTAGAGCAATGGGGAAGAAATTTGGGTGTTCGTATGCCAACATTAGTGAAGAGGTGATACAAATAAACTTTCTGCTATTCTAGCAAATAGAAATGAGACTATTCTAATTAAATATTAAAAAAATTAAATAGAAAGATACAGTAATTATTGCTGAAGACTCAAGAACGTTCAAAAGCTTATTTTATTATGAAAAAACTAATGCATTATCAAGACGAATAAACCATAGAATAAAAGTGATAAAAAGACAATCTTACGGGAACAGAAAAATTGAGAAATAAAGTTCTAATATATTAAAAATGAGAAGCAATAATTAAAAAATTATTACTCCTCATTTTATAAAAGTTTTACATTAATTTTTAGAGCTTATACAAAATTTGCAATAGTCCTTAATAAAAACCAAGTCTATCATCGCTTAAACTAATCATAATATTTTTCTTTTGAGTATAATGATCTAACATCATTTTATGAGTTTCTCTACCAATTCCTGATTGCTTATAACCACCAAAAGGTGTATGAGCAGGTAAATTATTATAATCGTTAACCCACATTCTACCAACTTTAATAGCCCTAGCTACTCTTAGTGCTCTATTAATATCTTTTGTCCAAACAGCCCCTGCTAAACCATACTGGTTATCATTTGCCATTTCAATTACTTCTTCTTCAGTTTTAAATTTAATTATAACTGCTACAGGGCCAAATATTTCTTCTTGAGCTACTCTCATATCGTTTGTTACATTTACCAATAATGTAGGTTTTATGAAGTAACCTTTATCAAGTCCATTTTCTGTGACAGGATGACCTCCACAAACAATTTTTGCACCTTCTTGCTTTGCAATTTCAATATAATTTAAAACTTTGTTAAATTGTTTTTCATTTATAAGAGTCCCTAATTGAGTATCGTCTTCATAAGGAATTCCGATTTTAACATTATTAAATTCTTTAACAGCTTGAGCTACAAATTTGTCATAAATATCTTCATGTACAAAAACACGTGATCCAGCACAACAAACTTGACCTTGATTAAATAAAATTCCAAGTTGTAAACCTTCAATCGCTTTATCCCAAGGACAATCTGGGAAATATATATTAGCAGATTTTCCACCTAATTCTAGTGTTGCAGGAATCAAATTTTTAGCTGCAGCTTCAGCAATAGCAAGGCCTGTTGCAGTAGAACCTGTAAAAGCAAGTTTTGCTAATCCTTTATGTTGACGTAAATAGTCACCAACTTTTGGCCCTTCTCCAGTAATAACATTAACAACTCCAGCAGGAAGTACTTGATCTAAAATCTTTGCTAATTCTAAAATACTAAGTGAAGTAAATTCAGAAGGCTTGATAACCGTACAATTTCCTGAAGCAATAATTGGAGCTATTTTCCAAGCCGCCATAAGTAGTGGGAAATTCCAAGGTATAATTTGACCTATAACACCTATTGGTTCACGAAGTGTCATACTAAGCGTATTTTTATCAATCATAACACTTTCACCTTCTGCAGTTCTTGCTACACCTGCAAAATATCTAAAATGATCTGAAGTGAATGGAACGTCTATAGCTCTAGTCTCTCTGATAGGTTTTCCATTATCTAATGTTTCGATCATTGCAAATTTTTCAGCATTTGCATCTATTAAATCAGCAATTTTTAGTAGCATATTAGATCTTTCTTGTGGACTAACATCTTTCCAAGTTTCGAAGGCTTGAGATGCTGATTCAATTGCTAAATCTACGTCTGCTGCACTTGCTTCTACACATGTTCCTAGATGTCTATTGTCAATAGGTGAAAATGAATCAAAAGTATTTCCATTTTTTCCTTCTACCCACTCACCATTGATATATAATTTGTTTTTTCTTCCCAGATATTTTTCCATATATATTCCTCCATGATAATTATTTGAGTTTTGGTCACGATTTATAGAATTGATACAAATAGTTATAATTGTAAACTTAAATTTAAGTTTAATAAATAAATACTATAAAAAGAGACTTTACTCTTCATACAGTATAACTATAAAGGCGGAAAAGTGTCAAACGTTTATTTGAATCTAAAAAAAAATTAATAAAACACATGTTATTATATTTTTTTTTAGATTAATTTTTTTTTGTAATTTTAATTAAATTTTTATATTTTTTTTATTATTTATTATTTAATAATTTATGTTTTTTAAGTTAGAAAAATTGATATTTGTTATATTTTTCAAGATAAGTTTTATTCTTAATCCTTAATTTATAAGCGTATTGTTATTAATTGTTTGTCTATGTATTAGGAGTAGATTATTTTTTAAATAAAAAAAATATTTAAAAAATAACCTCCTTTAGTAGAACTTTACTAAAGGAAGTTATTTTACGGTTTATTTTTTTTGTAATTTTAATTATAAATTTATTATTTTTTTATCAATTTTTGTTTTAAAATTTATGTTTTTTTAAAGGTGAAAAAATTGATATTTGTTATATTTTTACTGATTTTTTTCTATACTAATTCTTTAGCTATAGTTATTGCTTTATCATAATCAGGTTGATTTGTAATTTCTTGTACATATTCTACATGTTTTACAATTCCAGCTTTATCTATAACTAAAATACCTCTAGATAAAAGTCTTAATTCTTCTAAAATAAATCCATATTTCGTTCCAAAATCTAAATCTTTATGATCTGAAAGAGTTACTGCTGATTCTATACCTTTACTTGCACAGAATTTTCCTAAAGCAAATGGTAAATCTGCTGAGATAGTAACTACATTAATATTTCCATATTCAGCAGCTTCTTTGTTAAATCTAATTGTCTGTAGTTCACACACTGGTGTATCTATTGATGGCATTACTGAAATTATTGTTACTTTTCCATTTAATTCTTC
>NZ_JBATVM010000162.1:0-1526 GCF_049671765.1 Psychrilyobacter sp. | reverse complement strand
AGTTTAGCCTGTCAACCAGGAGTAAATATTGTTTGTGGAACTGGTTCTATTGCTATTGGAGTCAACGAAAAAAATGAAATTGCTAGAAGTGGTGGTTGGGGTGAATTTGTAGGAGATGAAGCTTCTGCATACTGGATAGCTAAAAAAGCTATTAAAGTTTTTTCAAAACAATCAGATTTTAGATTAGAAAGAACTATACTTTATAGAATATTTAAAGAAGATCTAAACTTAGCTTATGATTTTGAATTAATTGATCTCCTACAAAATAAATATAAACTTTCAAGAAGTAAGGTAGCTAAAATTTCAATGATAGTATCAAAAATAGCCTCTTTAGGAGATGAGTCTGCGATAGAAATATTTAAAGAGGCAGCTCATGAGATCTACCTAATGATCCACTCAATAATTAAGCAGTTAGATTTCAAAAAAAATGTAACTGTTTCCTATACTGGAGGAGTATTTAAATCTGAAAATTTAATATTAACTCCATTAAGAACAGAGTTAGAAATAAATAAAATCACTGTTGAAATAATAAAACCTATATTGAGTCCAACTATAGGGTCAGCATTGTTTGCCTATAAACTAGATGGAAACAAGATCACAAAAGAAGTTATAGAAAATTTAAAGAAATAAACTATCAGGAGGAATCATGCAAATGAATTTTGAAGAATTTGTAACAGGGATAGAGATAAAACAACAACCTGAATTATGGAAACAAACTGTTGAGATTATAGAAAATAAACTAGAGGAAATAAATAAATTTTTAATCGATTTTGATAAAAAAAATACAAGAATAATATTTACAGGAGCAGGGACTTCAGAGTTTGTAGGGAATAGCATAGTTGATTATCTAAATAAAAAAAGTGAATTTAAAATAGAAAGTATAGCGACTACAGATATAGTCTCTAATCCAGAACTTTATCTGAATAAAGAAGAAACTATTATTTTAGTCTCTTGTGCAAGATCTGGTAATAGTCCTGAAAGTGTAGCAGCCGTAAATTTAGCAGATAAATTAGTTGATAATATTTTTCATGTATTTTTAACTTGTAACGATGAAGGACACCTTGCTAAATATTCTCAAAATAAAAACAATATATTATTGATATTGATGCCTAAAAAATCTAATGATAAGGGATTTGCTATGACTGGTAGTTTTACTTGCATGTCACTTGCAGGAATCTGTTTATTTAGTTTAGATGAAATAAATGAAATAAAAAATAACATCGCAACTATATCTTCAACAGTAGAAAAAAAATTCTCAGAAATCTATAAATTAATGAATGAAATTGCAGATATAGAAACTAAAAGAGTAGTTTGTTTAGGAGACGGAACTTTAAAAGGAATAGCACAAGAAGGTTCTTTAAAAATTCTTGAACTATCTTCTGGATATATCTCAGTTAATTTTGACTCTTCACTGGGATTTAGACACGGCCCAAAATCAGTAATAACAGATGATACCTTAATTATAATGTTTATGTCTAACAATGGCTATACAAGGAAATACCAACTAGATTTACTGAATGAATTAA
>NZ_JBATVM010000161.1:0-2293 GCF_049671765.1 Psychrilyobacter sp. | reverse complement strand
TAGATATAGCAACTGCTTGATTCCCTCCTTTCCCACCTGGAATCTGAAAGAAGCTTTTCCCAATAATTGTTTCTCCTAATTTAGGATGCCTCTCACTCATGGTAACTAAATCCATATTAAGACTTCCAATTACTAATATTTTTTTCATCTTTCCTCCTTGTAACCGTTTACATTTTCTATTAAAAATTTTATTTTTTTATTATTTGAAATCTATCCCTACAAGGAGCGTCACCAAAATAAATTATAAAACTTTAGTTTATGCCCCTTTGGATCCAATGTCACGTTGGGTTTTTATTTTTCCTGGAATTTTTACGATCTTTCTAGACTTATCTCCATTTAATTTACCTTTTAATATATCTACTGCCTTTTCTCCTACAGACTTTACATCAAATTCTAAATAATCTATCTTTACTCCAAAAATTTCAGCCATTTCTACCTCGTCAAAACTAAATATCAAGATATTTTCTGAGATTTTAATATTATTTTCTATGAGTCCCTTTATAACTCCTAAGGTCATCATATTATTGGCTACAAATAATGCTTCCGGAAGTTTTTTATCTTTAATTATTTGAGTTATTATCTTATATCCCGATTCTAGTTTATAATCGCCGTAGTAGATTTTTTCCTCTAATGTTTTCTCTCCCATGGCTAGACTATAACCTTCTAATCTTTTAGTAGCTGTAGTAGTTCTTATAGGTCCAGAGATCATGGCTATATCACTTACCTTAGTTAGCAGATATTTCGTTGCTTCATAGGCACCGTTTCTATTTTCTAAATATACTTTGGAAAAATTATCCCCTTCAACCTCTCTGTCTATTAGTACATACGGAATTTTAAATTCATCTAATCTGTTAAAATGTTTATAACTTGAAAATTTATCCTTTGCTACAGGAACTATTATAACTCCCTTTACATTTTGTTCTATAAGGGTTTCTATTACTCTTTTTTCTTTTTTTAAACTTCCATAACTGTTTAAAAGGATTATATTTAAGTTTTCTTCCTCTATTTTTTCATATATACCTTTTATTATCTTTCCAAAAAAAGGGTTATCTAAATCTGGTATCACTACTCCAATAGTATTTGTTTCTTTTTTTGCTAAATTTTGAGCTGTTATATTAGGTTTATAATTTTTAGCCTTTATAACTCCTAATACTATATTTCTCGTTTCTTCTTTTACTGAGGATGAGTTATTTATTACTCTCGATACTGTAGCTGTAGAAACTCCTGCTAATTGTGCTATATCTTTTATCTTCATTTCTCTCTCCTTATTCATTTTGTAACCGCTTACATATGTTATACACCATTATAACATGTTTGTCAAATGGTTTTAAAGTTTTATTTCAGAACATTTCTTATCCTATATACTTTTCATTCCTTTAATCAAAAAATCGGCTGTAGCTGTATTTGTAGCTACTGGTATCTTATGAACATCGCACAATCTTATTAAAGCTTGTACATCTGGTTCATGAGGTTGAGAAGTAAGGGGGTCTCTAAAGAAAAATATTGCCTCTATCTCATCAGTTGCAATAAGTGCTCCTACCTGTTGATCTCCTCCAATTGGTCCCGATTGAAATCTAATAATTTCTAGGTCTGTAGCTTGTATAATTCTTGCTCCAGTAGTTCCTGTGCTGACTAAACTATATTTAGAAAAAAAATCCCTGTGTTCCTTCACAAAATCGATCAATTCATCTTTTTTCCTATCGTGTGCTACAAGTGCTATTTTTTTCATCTTTTACCTCCTAAATAGTTTTCATATTTCTTAAGATAAAGTTTAACATTTTTTTATCTTTATAGTAAAATATAATAATTATATTAATATGAGGAGTTAACCTATGATACAAATATTTGGAGTAAAAAACTGTAATGATACAAAAAAGGCTATCAGATTTTTTAAAGATAGAAAAATTGATGTTCAATTTATCAATCTCAAGGAAAAAGAGATCTCAAAAGGGGAGTTGAGAAGTATTACAAAAACTTTTGATATTGAGGAGTTATTAGATAGAGAAGGCAAGGAGTTTAAAAAACGTAATTTAGAATACTATGTATTTGATACTTTAGAATTATTAATGGAATCTCCTACCCTTTTTAAAACTCCTATTCTAAGGGAGAAAGACAAAATAACCCTAGGATATCAACCTGACATATGGAAGGAATGGATAAAGTAATTAAAAAAAAGCTAAAGCTTCTTCAACCCCCTGCCCCCATCTTGGGGGTTTTTTGGTATAATAACTATTATGACTACTATTACTCTTAAAGAGATTCTTACTAATGACAACTTAAAAGCTTTTTTTAG
>NZ_JBATVM010000160.1:0-1934 GCF_049671765.1 Psychrilyobacter sp. | reverse complement strand
CATAAGCACGATATTTTTAGTGATATAATAGATATATCAAATCAATTTTTCTTTAGAGGTCGTCAAGGAGAAAATGCTATTTATAATAAATATGATATGTTTCATATACCTTATGATAAAAGATACTTAATTGGTAACCAAAGGTATAGTATGAGTGGACATCCATTTCTATACTTGGGCTCTTCTATTGTAAATGTTTTAGAGGAATTAAGAAGCGATCAAGAAAAAATAGAAAACGTTTATTTTTCTTATTTTTATATTAATAAAAACGAGTATAAAGTTTTTGATTTAAGTAATCCATTCAACTCAATTTTTAAAATAAGTAGTTCAAGAATCAAGTTAAAAAAAGCTCAGGAAACTAATAAAAAAAATAACTTTGAAAAAATACTATTTAAGCATTTCTTTGTTTCTATTTGTAGCTTTGAAAAAAGAAATGAACATGAAAAATCTAAAAAATCTAAATTTTATGAAGAATATGTTTTCCCTCAAATATTAACTCAAGTTCTAAGAAGAAAGAAAAATATTGATGGACTTTTATATTATTCAACTAAATTAAATAAAGTTTCATCAGAAAATAATTTTTTTAAGACTAAATTTAAAGAAAATATTGTACTCTTTTCAAGACATAATAAGGATCGACATTATGATAAAGAACTCTATGATTCATTAAAAATATCAAAACCAGTAAACATCTCAAATATTATTGAACAAAATACTATAAATATAGAAAATTTAAAAAAGATTCTTGTAGAAATGAAGCTTATTGAAAATGTTAACCAAAAGGAAAGAATAAAGACAATAAAAACAAAAAAGATAGAAAAAACAGAGATTATTCAAAGAATAATCCAAAATTATGAATATGAATACGAACAATTAAACGTTGCGAAAAATAAATATTTAAATAATAAATGTTTAGAAAAAAAATGTCTCGCTGAATATTGTCCCACTGAAAAGTTTGAGAAAAAGTTTGGAAGTGTGTGCTATAATGATTTATATATCAATTCAAAATTAGGAAGAATTCATTTATTTTTAATGCATAGCTTTATTTCTAGCGAAAAAAATGAATTAATGTTTAAAGAGGAGGATGAAAATGTCAATAAATAAAATAATAATCAGAAAAGAATTTGAAAAAGAATTGTCATATAAAGATATCTCTGAGTCTTTATATGATTCTATAAAAGGACATTTAAAAAATAATGATGATTTAGAAATAGATTTTGAAGGTGCTCCTATTAATATTATTGCTATTTTAAATGATAGTATAGGAAAATTATTACTTGAGCAAACAAATATAGACGCAAAAAATGAAATCGTAGATAAAATAACATTTTCTCATATAGAAGATCAAGGCTTGTTAAATAATATAATTGAAATGATTGAAAATATTTTAGAAGAAAAAGCTATTATAACGGAAGATTAATTGATAGAATATAAAATGTACTGGATTTTATACAGTGCATTTTTTTTATTCTCTTCTTAACTTTTCCCTAACTCCATGTGTATAATATAAATGACCGAAGAATCTAGACAATTATTACATTGGAGGAAATTATGGATAAGAAAAAGAATGAAAAATTAGAAAAAGTTATTTCAGAATTAAAAAACCACATGAATAATAATCTTCATGGGGAAATGACCGTGGTTCTCAAGGATGGCTATCCAATAAGGACAAAAACATTCACAGATAAAAAAATCTAAAAGCTATAACAATTAAATAATGCAAATTGTAAAATTCGTACAATTTGAAATTTTGGAAAGATAGATCTGTAAGACCTGCCACTGGAAAGAGCAATTGATTTGCTACTGAGAAAGAGCAGCTTACATATAGGGATATCTTTTGACTATGCCATCAGTAAGACTGAAGCATAAAAATAGGCTATATTAGCCTGTTTTTATGCTCTTTTTTTTTGAAAAAATAAGGGAGGAATTATGAC
>NZ_JBATVM010000159.1:0-3218 GCF_049671765.1 Psychrilyobacter sp. | reverse complement strand
TTTATACATATAATTTTTCAAATAAACTTTTGATAGTTTTAGATTTACGTATGATATCTAATGTAAGGTCAGCATGACCCTTAGCGTATCCATTTCCTACTATCATTTGTACATCTTTCCCTACACCCTCAGCTCCTAAAGCTGCCTTAGTAAATGATGTTGCCATAGAGAAGAAATAAACTATCCCATTATCCTTTGTAATAAGGATAGATGACATCTCTGTATTAGCTACATTTACATTATTAATAACTACGTCACACATATTTTCTCCTGTGATTTCTTTTACTTTTTCATAAATTTCAACAGGCTTAGTAGCATCGGCTATAATTACATGGTGAGCTAGTTTCATATCCAATATTCTTTTGGCATTTTCTTCACTGTATTCGATTACGATAACTTTACCAGAATCTCCAGCATTTACCATGGCTTGATAAGCACATAAAACACCAGATTTTCCACCTCCACCGATAATACAAACAGTATCGCCTTCTTTAACTAATCTTTTTACTTGTGCAGGGGCACCAGCTACATCTAGTGCAGCTAAAGCTAGTTTTTCAGGAATATCTGTAGGTAAAACAGAATAGATTCCAGTTTCAAATAAAATAGCTTGTCCATCTATATCAACTTGGTCGTTGGATATATTTACATTGTTGATCTTATTAATTTTTAATGGTGTAAGGGATAACGAAACTAAAGTAGCCAACTTATCTCCTACTTTTAAAGTTTTGTCAGGGAAATCAGAACCAATTTCTTTAACAACACCGATTAACATTCCTCCAGATCCAGTTACTGGGTTTTGCATCTTTCCTCTCTCTCCTACAATCTCGTTGATCATAGCAGTCATTTTATCTATATCTTTATTGCATGCATCCTTTATTTGCGTAAATGATGCTGAATCAATGTTTAACGTAATTACATCTAGCAGTAATTCATTGTTTTTAATTATCATTGTGTTATCAATTTTTATTGCAGCTTGTGGCATAGTTCCTATAGGTTCTATTACTCTATGTGTTCCAAATGGGCATCCTTTTATCATTTGTTAACCCTCCTTATAATCCTAATATAGCTCTTGCTTCTGTTGGTGTGGCTATTTGTCTTCCTAGTTCCTTAGCAATTCTTACAACTTTGGCTACTAATACACCGTTAGATTCGGCTAATATACCTTTTTCTAAATAGATATTATCTTCAAAACCAACCCTTACATGACCGCCACTTATTATAGCTGCTGTAGCCAATGAAAACTCAAATCTGCCAAGACCGGCAACTGAATAAGTAGATCCACAAGGTAGACTATCTCTTAAAAATAAAAAGTCTCTTAAGTCTCCACCGATACCTCCATTAACTCCCATTACAAAACTAAAGTGCATAGGAGACTTTATGAATCCTTTTTTATTTAATCTTATAGCCATTTCAATCATAGATTTGTCAAAACATTCTAATTCAGGTTTTACATTTCTTTCTATCATCTTTTCACCAAATTCTTTGATTGTGTTTTCTGTATTAGTAAAGATTTCATCGCCACCAAAATTTAAAGTTCCACAATCTAGTGTTGCCATCTCAGGATATAATTCTGTAGGTTGTAACCTCTCTGCATTATCCATTCCTACAGCTCCACCAGTAGATGGTTGGACAATAACGTCTGGACACTTTTCTTTTATGGCATCTATACATAGTTTAAATCTTTCTTTTGATTGGGTAGGAGTACCGTCATCTTCTCTTACATGAAGATGTATAATACTAGCTCCCTCTATATATGCACCGTATGCTTGCTCTACAATCTCTTCTACAGTATAAGGAACTTTAGGGTTATGTTCCTTAGTAACTTCTGCTCCACATATGGCAGCTGTTATGATTAACTTTTCCATTATTGCCTCCCTTTTTTATTTTCTAAGAAAGTATAAATTGATTTTTAAATTATGCTTATCTGGGTAAAGCGTCAGCTTTTAATTTCTTTGTTTATCTTTAGGTGTAACACAAGTTCCGGTGGCTTTACAAACAACAATTGGGTTTTCTAAGACCTCACATGCAGAATCACTGATATCAGTTCTAGGAATGATTACCTTTCTTGCTTCAAAAACCATTCTTCTAGATGTGTTTCCAACTTTTTCTATATAACCTACAGCTTCGATAAAATCTCCTGCATATACTGGAGCCATAAACTCAACATTATCATAGGCTTTAAATAATCCCTCGTCACCATCTTGTCTGATGAGAAGTTCGGTAGCTACATCTCCAAATAAACCTAGCATTCTAGCACCGTCTACTAAATTACCCCCATAATGAGCATCGTGGGTACTCATCCTCAATCTAATCATTACTTCTTTCACAACTCATTCCCCCTTTTTTTATTTTTTTGTATCAAAAAAACACCTATCTATGACTTCGGACAGAAAATTACCAAGAACTAAAAAGAAATAGCTCTCCACAACTAAAGTTGTGACAGTCAAGATGGATTTTCCCACATTAACCAAGATTAGTTTATTAGATCCAATCTTTCGGCAATTAAGTCCTTCACTTTTAACTTCTAAAGATCTTTTGATCTTTGAGATATTAAAAGTTACCACAATAAATGCTCCTCTATTATATATTTTATTTATGTAATCTATCTAAGAAAATGAAAACTCATTCATAGATTTGTTACAATACATTTTTACTATATAAAGAACACAAAGTCAAGTGAAAAAAATAATTTACTCTTATGGAAAATGAATAGAAAGGAAAATATTTCTGTTATAATACCGATCTATTTACTTAGTTAATGGATAAATTTATTTTTTTAAGCTAATTGTATCAAGGGTAAAACATGAATTTAATGAAAAACTTATTTTTTTAAAAGAATATTTTAAAATGTATATATATTTTAAATGAATAGTTATCATAATAAAGTTATATGATTTATTAATTTTTTTTAATCATGAATTCCTGTGGAAATTAAAAAATATGATATCTTAATCAGTGATGGAAGATCTCAAGGTGATCTTCTGCCAGATTCAACATCACGTTGCTTTTTTTTGAAGTTATTAAAATAGATTAAATTGAAAAAACAAATGGTCAACTCAATTTGGTATTTATGATATTCATATATGATTCTTCTTATAATTATATGTTTTCAGTATGTTTTATCAGTTAAAAAGTTTTATAAGTGAACAAAAAGAATTAAATTAATACTTTTAAAGTTATTTTAATATATATTGTGAATATGTTTTGTAGGTGAATGG
>NZ_JBATVM010000158.1:0-33705 GCF_049671765.1 Psychrilyobacter sp. | reverse complement strand
GTTTTTGATTTAACCCTATAAAAAGGGTGTAATTGTTCTATATTAAAATATTTTCCAGCTCCTATTAATAAAAAATTTTCAGGTGAACAATTTATAGTCTTTATATATTCTCCATTTTTTCCTAAATAAAAATACTCTAATTCCCCTTCGATTATGATATGAATTCCTGAAAGATAAATTTCTTGTCCTTTTTTTAAGTTTATTTCTTCCAGTTTATCATAACAATCATAGCCTAAAAAAGATTTTATTCTATCCAAATCTTCATTTTTTTTAATTTTCATAGTTTATTTTCCCCTTTAAATAAATTTCTTAATATATATAAGAGAATTAAATTAAATTAAATAATAATCTAATAAATTTCCCAACTCTTAAATATATTTCTATTATAACAGATATTAATACACATTTATTAATATCGATGTATATAATAACACACAAACGTATTAGAATTTAATTAGAAATAGTTAAGATATTTATAAAATAAGGACTTTTTTTTTAACAAATGGGTCTATCCCAAATTATGTGTACATTCAATTCCTAACTTAACTAGAGGAGAGCTTTTAAAACGGCTCTTTTTTACATATATTTTTCTTCTCCAGTATCCAAGAATTTTGCATAACTTCTAGCTGCTGTTACATTACTTATAGCCTTAGTCTCTTTATTTGCTTTAACATTATTTGTATTGCTGTTTAAGCTGCCACATGCCATTAAGCTTAAAGATAAAGCTAAAACTGCTAATAATTTCATTTTATTTCCTTTTGTTCAATAAATAAAACATTTTAATCTTCTATCATTTTCTAATATACATATAGTTGTTGTCAAATTATAATTCTTTTTTTACATATTCAATTAATTCGTTTATTTTGGAAATCTTTTAAGAGTTTTTTTAGAAAATAATAGTTTATCTCCTAACATAAATTCAAAGACACCTCCTGATGAAGGGATCAATTTAAATTCTAAAATTTCTTTTTGATAGAGACTTACCAAGGCTCCAAAAGCATTAATTGCTTTTTCTTGATATCCTCATGATGTACAAAATTCAATAGATAATATTTTTTTCATAATAACAGCTCCTTTTATTTTTAATATTTTTTGACTAATTTAACTTAATTTCTTTTATGTAATCATTATAAAATGACATATTTTTAAATGATACGACAAGTGTCGTTATAGCAATTTTTATGAGATAAAGTAGACTAATTTTAAAAGAACTTAAAAGACAGATTAGGACAGGGTTGTATAAAAGGCTAATACTTGGCTACGATAAAGAAGAGATAAAACTATTATAAAAACAATGCTCTATATATATAGTAAAGAGTTTCATGATTAAATTTTATCTTTTTTATTTATTTTGAGAAGATGAGCTCTGACATGTGTTCTTATTTTAAAATAAAAATAAACTCATTTCAACTCCAGTAGGTTACGTGGTGGGAAACCATTAGGAGCTATGTTAAGTTCAAAATAAAATATTTAGATAGAAAAAAATCAGGTATAAAACCTGATTTTTTTTCTATCGGTTTTTCTATTCTTTATTAATTTTTGATTTTTTTAATCTCTCTTTCACTCCAATGATAGTCTTTAAAAATAGCTCTCCCAACTCCTATAAGGTCACTTTTCTTTTCTTTTATGAGTCTGTTTCCATGGGTAATATCTGTAATTCCACCTGTAAGTATCACAGGAATATCTACCACTTCTTTTATTGCTGAAGTTAGGGGGTGGAAGTATCCTTGCTCTTTTAGATTTACTTGATCAGGAATATAACCACAAAATCCACCTGATATATCCAAAACATCTACTCCAGCTTTTACTAATTCTACTGAGACTATCTTACTATCCTCTATAGTTGTTCCACCATTTTTATAGTCTGATGCTCCTAATCTAAGAAAAATTGGATAATCTTCTCCTACGACTTCTCTTACTGCTTTTACTACTTCAAGATGTATTTTTAATCTATTTTTTAAAGTTCCACCATATTCATCTTTTCTTTTGTTAGAAAGAGGTGAGAGAAACTGATTTAAAAAATATCCATGAGCCGAATGTATTTCCACCCCATCAAATCCAGCTAATTTAGCTCTTTTTGCACTATCAGCAAATTTTTTAACAATATGAGATATGCCTTCTATATTTAGTTCTTTTGGTATATTCCCTTTTCGAGGATTTGGAATAGAAGAAGCTCCTACTGGCACTTTACCGGTTATTTTTGTTGTTGTAGCACTTCCTGCATGGTTTATCTGTAGAACAGCTTTTGTTTCATTTTTATGTAGCATTTTCACTAATTTTTTGATAGGTTCTATTGTTTCATCTGTAGCAATAGAAATTTGTTTTGGACTTGCTTTACCTTCTATAGATATATAACTATGTTCTACTATTACCAAACCTATATTTTTAGATTTTGTAATATTATCATAAAATTCTATTATTTCATTAGAGATTAATCCATCTTTTGTAGCTTTTGATGATGCCATTGGAGGATAGACTAGCCTATTTTTTAATGTTAGTTTTTTTATGACTATTGGTGTTAGTATAGTTTCCATAATATTTTCTCCTTATTTAATTATTTTAGATTGGTTTATAAAAAAATTGATGACTGACTTTTATAACTCATTTAGAAATAGCTTTTGTTATTATAGTGTTTATTTATTATACTACATCTAAAAAAAATAAGTCAAAAATAAGGAGCTATAAAGTAGAAAATAACATTTGTTATAAAAACATTATACTTATAAAAATTAATTTTTTTTAATTTTAATGTTTACTTTTTCTAATACGTGTTGTATACTTTAATCAGAGAGAGAGTTATGCTTAATATACAAAACAAGAAAAGTCAGTTTTAGACTGTCTTTTTTGTTTTACTTGGTTTTACTAAAAAAAATTAGTGATTTTTTAAGTGTTTTAGTGTATACTACATAAAGTAAATAAACAGTTATTTTTTAGGAGGAAAATTTTTATGTATGTAGCAAATGAGAAACCAGGAATAGGGACTTATGTGTGTATGATGTGCCATTTGGAATTAATGATAGAAGTTGACAACGAAGAACTACCAGAATGTCCAGATTGTAAAGGTGGAATTTATAAAAAGGTGGATTAGTCCACCTTTTTTTTATTGTCTATAATGTTAAGAAAGTAAAATAAATTGAATAACAGAAGGTGACTAGAGCATATTTATTGATAAATAAAAAAAGCTCTTAAAATAGTCATTTAAGGGCTTTCTTTATACAATGGTTGTAATGATTTCCCTTGGGGAGGGAGTAGCAATTAAGACTACAATACTCATTACCTTTATATTGTATATTTGTTTCGACAAAACAACAACTTAAATATTATCGGTATTAATTAAAATTGTTGTTGTTATTAATTGAATATTGAAAGTTAGTGGAGAAAGGTTAAATAAGATCTTTGCATAAATCTAAAACATGTAATATAATTTAGTATTAAAGTTTAGGAGCAAATTAAAATTAAAGATAGATTACCTTTTTAAGAGCAGTTGATTTAGTTATGAATTGGGAAGCTATTAACTCAAAATTTAGACTTTCAACGTTAGAATAAAAATAATATACTATTTTTTGTTTTATTGAAAAATATAGGAAGATAAATTCAAAAGGGGGAGAGGTTATGCTACAATTTGATAATTTAAGTGGGGATTTAAGGAAAAAAAACTTAAGTAATGCTGATTTTAGTTATGTTGATTTAAGAAATTTAGATCTAAGCTATTCTAATTTACGCAATGTAGACTTGAGTAACGCAACCTTAACTAATGTAAATTTAACTGGTGCTGATCTTCGTGATATTAATTTATTTGAGACCCATTTTATTTATGCTGACTTAAGCTATACAAATTTAAGTGGTGTAGATTTCAATGAGACCGATTTAAGTTATACAAACTTGCGTAATACAAATCTAATTGACGCAAAATTAATTTCTGTTGTTTTACGTGGAGCTAATTTATATGGTGCTAATTTATATGGTGCAGATTTAACACAGGCAAATTTAACAGGAACTAATTTAATTAACGCGAACTTAAGCAATTCAAACTTAAGTAATTCTAATTTGAGCAATGCAAACTTAATGAGTGCTAATCTAAAAAATACAAATCTAAAAAATGCCGATCTAAGAAATACAGATCTAAGAGATGCAGATTTGACAGGGGCAAATTTAACAGGAGTAAATTTAGTAGGTGCTGATTTGGTTGGGACTAAATTTGACATTATTATTGATTAAAGTTATATTATGAGAAAAAAATAAGATATGTTATAGTATTATAGAAATTAAGAATATGGGAGGAGATTATTATGGAGTTATATTTTAGAGGAGTAAATGAATCTATTGAAGGTGTTATATTGAAAAATTAGTTGAAATTTTAGGAGGTTCCGTGGGACAAAATATTAAGCTTAGAAAATTAAAAATGAAAGATTTGGATAGCTACTTAGAATTAAATAGGCCAGAGAGAGAGTTTCATAAGTACAATGGACCATATTTTGAGCAGTTAACATTGAATGAATTAGAAAAATTAGTTGAAGACTATAGAAAAAAATTTAAAAGTGGAGAAAAAGATATAAAGCCAGGAAAGATGATTGTTAATGCTGATAATGATGAATTGATTGGATCAGTTAATTCATATTGGAAATCCAAGGAAACACTGTGGATGGAAGTTGGAATTGTTATTTTCAATGAAAAATATTGGGGAAAAGGAATGGGCTATGAAGCATTAAAGATATGGATATCGGAGATATTTAATGAAAATCCTAAAATTGTAAGACTTGGTCTTACAACTTGGTCAGGAAATAAAAGAATGATGAAATTATCAGAAAAATTAGGAATGAAAAAAGAAGCAACTTATAGAAATGCACGTATTTTAAATAATAAATACTATGATTCAATAAGTTACGGGGTCTTGAGAGAAGAATGGGTATTATAAATTAAATGATTACAAAAAAATAAAAAAATAAAATGAACCCCCAAGGAAGATCATCTTTGGGGGTTTTTACAGAAACTTTAATAAAAATAAATAAATTGTACAAAGGATTGATCTAGTTGATAAAATAAAAATGAGGTGAAGAAATGAAAAATGAAAAATTTACTATTCCAGCAGTGGGAGGAATAATAGAAGCTAATATAAATGGAGAAGATTCTATATTACTACAAAAAAGATTTAAAGATTCTAAGGATGGAAATGGTTTATTAGAAATACCGGCAGGCAAACTAAGGGAATTTGAAGATATTTTTACGTGTTTAAGAAGGGAGATCAAAGAAGAAACTGGTTTAGATGTTACAAAAATTGTAGGAGAAGAAGAAACTGTTACTCTAGTAGAGGATGAATATTGTGTTTTAAATTATGAACCCTTTAGCATTTCTCAAAATATAGGCGGGAAATACCCTGTAATGGTGCAAATTTTTCTTTGTAAAGCTCAAGGGACTCTTCTTAGATCTTCCAACGAGTCCCAAGAAATTCAATGGATTTCATTGATGGTATTAAAGAAAAGATTGGAAAGATCTCAAGGTGATTTTTATCCTATGCATATTAGTACATTAAAAAAATATCTTAAGATGAAAAATATATAGTTGAAAAAAATTAATAAAAAAGAAGCCATTTATAGTGACTTCTAATTTTGTTACTATTTAAATTTAAAATCTAATTTTCATCTTTTGTTTCAATAGAATTTTCAGAATAACTTGTCCAGTCTGAATAACTTCCTATATATACTTTTCCATTAGAAAAAAATTCACTATAAACTGCATAATCTAAAGATGCATTTACCCCAGATCCACATGAAAATACTATATTTTTAGAGCTATTTAGTCTCCTAAAAATTTCATTTAACTCCTCACTAGATTTTACCTTTCTATTTTTTAATAATGATTTTGAATCTATAGAGATAGCTGTAGGGATATGTCCCGGCTTAGAATAAAAAGGTTCATTTTGTCCTAAATATCTTTCAAAAGATCTACACTCTACTATGGAGATGTCTTTTTCTTTTATAGCCTCTTTAACTTCTACAATATCAGCACAGATATCTTTTAGAATCTCAAAATTATATTTACTAGTTTCAGGTAATTGTGTTTTTTCGTTTGTTACTACTCCACCTTCTTTTAACCACTCTGTATATCCACCATTAAGGATTTTGATATCCTTATGACCAATGTATTTAAACATCCAAAAAGCTCTGGCTGCTGTAACCATCTCCTCATCATATACCACGATAGAGCTATCTTTAGTTATTCCCAATCTTTCTATTTTTTTGATGAATTCCTTTATCTCTGGTAGCGGTCTTGAACCACCATGTTCTTTTTTTTCTCCAGCTAAATTCTTATCTAAATCTATGAAAAAAGATCCAATGATGTGCTCTTCATCATATTTTTGTTGTCCGTAGTTCGAATCATGAAGGTCAAATCTTACATCTAAGATCACTACGTTTTTTAAATTTTCTTTTAATTGATTTACATTTATAAAATTATTCATTTTAAAGCCTCCTGTAAAATGTTTTTTAAAAAACTACCTAATAATATACCATAGATAGATGAAAAACGTCTATTTTTTTAGACTGTAAAAAGGTAGCCAATGATTATTCTAATGTATCAATTTAACTCTATTCATATACTAAAACATAGTTTCCATCTTCTACATGGAAAACTTTTTCTACTCCACTAAAGATTAGATCATTTATATCTTTCTCACAATGAAAATCTACACAGACTCCACAGTTAGAACTTAATTTTCTTGGAACTGGCATTAATTTATGATTGATCTCTCTTTTTTTACACTCTCTAGATAATTTAATAGCATCTGAATGGGTAAAAAGAACTGCAATATATTCTTTCATTTTATCCCTTTGCCTTTATTACATAGTCATCTTCTACTTCTGTTACTATGAAAGTGTATTCTTCTGATCTTAAATATTTTAAAATGTTTTCCATAGAAGCGTTACTATCACTGATTATTTCAAAATTCTTTTCTTTATTTTTAACAGCCTGTTTAGTTTTTAACACAGGAATTGGACAAGATAAACCTCTTACATCTATTGTCATCATTTTACTTCACCTCTACTTTTTTATTTAAAAATTCAGAATTAAAATACGATACTAATAACAGTATAAAAATACAAATAATTACAGCCATTTGCCCATTTATTGTTGGACCTTTTGAACTAGAAGCTAAACTAAAGTTATGTGCTATAGCTCCTCCAAATAGAAGGCCTAAAACTGTAACTACCGAATCAGTATTTCCCTCTCCAGCTAAGATAAGTTGTCTAAGAGGACATCCTAAAAACATAAGAGCTCCTATCATTACCATGACACCTAGTGTAAAACGAATTATAGGAGATGATCCTCCCCTTACATTAAATTCTTTTTTAGATATAGCTATTAAAAATGATCCCAATACCAATCCCATAATTTCTGGTCTCATATATTGAACCACACCTGCTCTTTGAAGTCCCAGAGCACCAGCGATATCTCTTAAAAAACAAGCAATACAAAATCCCATATTTGCAGGATTACCGGGCATAACTAGTGCAACTCCTATAATACCTACAATTCCACCTGTTAAAACAATACTTTTCTTTTCTCCCATTCCTATATCCTCCTTAAATTTATTAATAAAAATACATCACATTTTTTATTATGTATCTTTGATTTTTCATTACTCTTCCATTATTTTTTTAATACTATCGATGGTATAATATATCTCATCTTTGGTATTAAAATGACTAAAACTAAATCTTACTGTTCCCTTTGGAAAAGTTCCTAGAGTTTTATGAGCAGAAGGAGCGCAGTGCATCCCTGACCTTGTCATAATGCCATAATCACTGCCAAGTTTATAAGCTACTTCCCCATTGTCAACATTAAAAAAATCAAGTGATACTGTTCCGGTCCTTCCTTCATAGGTATCTTTTCCTATAATGGCTATTCCATTTATTTGTTTTATCTCATCTAAAAATATTTTTAGGAGTTCATACTCTTTCAGCCTTATATTTTTTAATCCTATATTGTTTAAATACTTTATCGAAGCATTTAATCCAAAGATACCTAGAACATTAGGTGTACCTGCTTCATATTTATCTGGCATATAATTTGGCTGTATCTCCTCCTCAGATAAACTCCCTGTCCCACCATCAATTAGACTAGGGATTATTTTAACTAATTTATCATTTATTATAAATCCACCAATTCCTTGAGGGCCAAGAAGTGATTTATGTCCTGTAAAAGCTATAGCATCAGCTCCTAATTTTTTATAGTCGACATCTAAAAATCCAGCAGTTTGAGCCGTATCTATTATAAAAATAATATTTTTTTCCTGACAGATTCTTCCAACTTCTTCTAAATTTAAAATTGTTCCACAGACATTGGAAGCATGGGTCATTATTACTGCTCTTGTATTTTCTTTTAATTGCAATTTGAAATCTTCCATGTTCAAGTCACCAAACTTATTACACTTTACTTTTGAAATATTTACGTTTAAAGAATTTAAGGGTCGCATTACTGCATTATGCTCCATAGAAGACACCAGTACATGATCGCTACTTTTTAATAATTTATAAATTATATAGCAGTCTCTTTTTTTTGATAAAATTAAATGGTATACTTATAGGAAGATTATACTTTGGAGATTTTAAAAATGGGGGGGGAAAAGGCTATGAACGACACAGCGTTTAAAATTGCAGGCTTAATTATTGGGATAGTGGGTTTAATAGGTGGGAAAAAAATATTGAAGAAATTTATTGGACGTGATGATAATAGTATTAAGGATTCTAAAATAAATAAACAAACTAATAAAAATTTTACTTTATTTCAACGTGATAATCATCAAAGTAATATTGGAGAAAAATAATGGAAATGTCTAATAAAAATTTTGCTTTATTTCAAAAAGAAAATTATCAAATAAATAATCAAATTATTAATCCTAAAATTGATTCATCAATAAAAAGACTTAAAAAAGATTTTTTTGATGGGAAATTTAAAGAAGCAGTTACATTTTTAGATTCTTTATTAGAAGAGAATGAACATAATGTTGCGGTTAAGTATCAATTACTACTAGTGAAAATAGATTTTTTAATAAATTTTAGAAAGTTTGATGAATTTAATGAATATATTGAATTAGTAGAAAAGCAATACAGTGAATTTATTACTTTAACATTTAAAGAATATAAGTTATTATCACTTAGTTTATCTAATGACAATAGCTTCTTTTTATTATCTAAGCAACTGAGGTTGGAAACACCTAACAGCAAGCCACAGGGACATTTTGATATTTTCTTTTATTTCAATAATGGAAATTTTGAAAAATCAAAAGAAATTTTTGAGTTGGAAATAAGAAATGAAAAATATAAAGAAAAATTAATGCTAATAGGTGGTCAAATATATGCTAAATTATACAATTATGGTGAAGATGATCTAAATTATTTTGATAAAGCAGATGAATATTATCAGAAAGCATTAGGAACTGATAAATTGAGTTTTTTTGAAAAAATGAATATTCAAGGGTTTTATGCAACTCATTCATTAAACGACATAATGAAAGGTAAAAAAACAGATTATAACAGATTGATATTTTCTTTAAAAGAATACAAGACTTCAGTGGAACTGATTTTAAATCATAAAAATTATTTTAATAGTGAATATGTTAATAATTTATTAGGAAATTATATGCTGTTATTATTAAATTTAAATCTTAGAGATGATTTTATTGAAGTTTACGAATCAAACGAAGAGCATCTTTCAATTAAATATTACATGTTTTTTTGCGATGCTAAAAATATAAATTATAATCATGAAAAAATAAAAAATTACCTAATTTCAAATTTTGAATTAGAGGATTTGTTATTTTATATTTCGAAAGTTCAGAATGCAAATATGGATGACACAAAATTTATTGTTGATTTTTTAAAAGGAAATAGTCATTATTTATTTAAATATAATATTGTAATGTACTTCTTTATAAAGGGATCTATTTTACTAGACATTAAAATAGATCAAGATTTAGAAGAATATTTAAGCAAAAACAAATCTAACGATTTAGATAGTTTATTATCTTTTCTTGAGTATCAATTTTATGTAGGAAATGGTATTGAAGATTTGGATACAGAAAAACTTATAGAGCTGAGTTGTAAAGATAATATAACATTGTCGAAAATTATAAATATAATTGGATTTCTAAAAAGAATAGGAAACTCAAAAGAGTACTTAGCATTGGCTTTGAAAAAACAAGATATTTTTAAAGACATTATTTTTGAAGCATTAAAAATTTGTGAAATTGATAAGGGTTTAAATTTTAATGATTTTGATGAATTTATAAATCAAATAAATAGTAAAAACGACTATGGTGCAATAATTGGAAATATATATGTGAAATATAATAAACTTAATAGTGCTTTTAATTTCTATTATGCCGAATATAAAAAAGATAAAAGATTTGACATTATGTTTGCTCTGTTAAATGTTGGATTATCTATATTTCATGATTTAGGAAATAAATTTAAAATAAAGCAACAACAAGAAATTTTTAATCATTTAATTCTAGATATATCGAAGTTAGGTATAAAAGATCTTATATTTTTACTTGGCTATTCTGTAGAAATATTTGATGAAACTAAGCAAGTACTACCAATTTTAAATCAGAGGTTATTGAGTAGTGATATAAAAAAATTAGATGAAACCTTGAAAATTGAATTGTCTAAAATATATTTTTATTTAATTATGCATTATAATATAAATAATGGGAAAGATAAAAAATTAGATTATAAGGAAAATATTTGTTTACAAAAAGAGAATCTGATTTTTGTAAATGAAAGTTATAGTGTATCAGATGAGAATAAAAAGAATTATTCCATTAAAATACTTGATAATACTAGGTATTGTTTAAATAAGTATGATAAAAAATTTACCGAAAAATCACTTTTTCATACTATTGTAGGAAATTTTATTGGGTATGGTAATAATCCAGCGATTAAAAAGTTATACATTGACAACACTAAAGAAGAACCATTTTCTGAAATGTTTGAAATGTTAAAACAACAGAGTAAAAATACAAAAGAATTTTTTCAAAGTTATAGTAATGGAGATAAAATTAGTTTCTATTCACTGTCAGATAAAAGATATGAAAAATATTTTGCTTTAATACCAAAATTATTAGAAGATGAAACACTTAATTTTAATAGTAATAGAATAAATATACTACCGAAATCAGTGAATAAGATACTGACATTCTCTTCAATTATTTTTTTATATCACATAAAAAAATTAGATGAAGTTCTAGAAAGAAAAGATGTTTTAATTCAGAGGACGCTCATTAATTGGTTACAAATATATATTGAAAAGTTAAATTCAACAGAAGAAATTTTTAGTATTTATAGTGATGGAGAAAATTATTTTAAAAATTTATCCGATAAAGAGGAGATAGAAAGTGTAAAACAAAATATATTCATATTAACAAAAAAAATTATTAATCGTGGAAGTATTATTGAAGATCAAAATGAAGTTTTACCGATAAAAGGTGCTTATGAAATGTTAGCTGATGAAATAGGACAGCAAGAATATCAAGCATTAGCTTATTGCTACAATCATAATTATCAAATTATAACTGAAGACGGTATTTTTAAATCATTATTCAGTGCGTTGAAATTTAATGAAAATTTTATTAGTAATTCATTAAATTTATTACCTAATATTTTAAACTATAAGGAATTACGAAGTTTAAAAATAGAGTTATATAATAAAAAATATAAATTTGTTTTTAATGCAAATGATATAAAAAAATTAATTAATTTTATGTGTAGAAATGATATAAATAATCTAGAAAAAGATGATAGTAAAATTATTAAAATATTAGATGATTATGGATGGTTGAATAAAATGAAATTAGAATACAATAATAAATTTAAAGTTTTATACCCTAAAGTAAAGCTTCCGGTAAAAACTTATTTTGATAAAAATGTTGAAAAAATACTACTATTAGTTAACGATGATTATTAAGATGATTTTATCAGATCTAGTCTATGTTCTGTAAGTTTATTTGTAAAATTTATGGTATATGAAAATAACAGGAGGAAGAAAATGGTGAAAATAAGTATTAATGATGTAAAAACAAAGAACAAGATCTATCAATTTAGAGTTGATATAAATGGAGCTAAACCTCCTATTTGGAGGAGAATACAGGTGGAAAAGAATATATGTTTTGGAGAATTTCATTATATTCTTCAAAATATTTTTAGTTGGGAAAACTATCACCTACATGAATTTTGCATTGATAGGAATACACTGTTAGTAGATACAACATATGAAGGTTATGAACCTTTGGATATGTCTCCGATGTTTGGGATGAAACCTATAAAAGAAATCAATGAGCATACTGTAAAATTAAATAAATATTTTAAAAAAGTAGATGATAAATTAACTTATGGATATGATTTTGGAGATGGATGGGAACATACAATAAAATTAGAAAAAATACTAGATAAAGACCAAAATCAGAACTATCCATATCTCGTAACAGGAAAAAGAGTAGCTCCATTTGAAGATTGTGGTGGTATTTGGGGATGGGAAGATATTTGTGAAGTAATGGAAGGGAAAGAAAATGATAGAAAGGAAGAAATTTTAGAATATTACCCAAAATTTGACCCAAAGGATTTCACTAAAAAAGACATAAAAGAAATTAATGAAATTTTTGAAAATTGGAATAAATAAAATAAAAAAAGGGGGGGATCAGTGAATATAAATAGTGATACAAATTTTAAGGTATATACACCGAATTATATAGCAAAAGAAATGGTAGATAAAAGTTTAGAGATATATTTTCATGGTGATTATAGTAAAATAAAATTTGATAACCTCAGGTGTGCTGATCTCTCATGTGGGACAGGGAATCTTCTCCTACCTCTACTACAAACTATCATGGAGTTATCCAAGGTAAAATTAGGTGAATATATCTATAGTAGCTCATGGATTACAGGCTATGACGTAGATGGAGAAGCCCTTATGATCTGTAAAAATAATATTTTAGAGATGCTTAAAAAATATAAAATTTCAGGGGAAAAAATAAATTTAATAGAGACTAACTCTCTCATTGAGGAGATTTACGAAACTTATGATATTGTTTTAGGAAATCCTCCATATTTTGGAGAGAAAAACAATAAAGAGATATTTAAAGATATGAGACAATATAAATTTGGAAAAGAAAATTATGAGGGTAAGATGGATTACGCCTATTTTTTTATAGCCAAGGGGATAGAGACACTAAAAGATGGAGGAGTGCTTACTTATATAACCACAAATTATTGGTTTAAGGCTGATCATGCTAAAAAAATGAGGGAAAAAATTAAAAAAAATACTACCTTTAAATATATAAATAATTATAATAAATCTGTTTTTGAAGATGCTGTAGGGCAGCATAATGTTGTTTTTACATTAAAAAAGGAAAAAATAAAAGGTAAATTAGAAGTAATAGATCATAGGGAAAAATATTTTATAGACAGTGATAAAATTTATAACTACAGGGATAAGATTATTTTAGCTAAAAATAGTGATTTGGAACGATTGGATAAGATATATAATGGGAGGACTCATTTTTTAGGAGAACTTCTAAATATAAATCAAGGAATAGTTAGTGGGCATGATAGGGCCTTTGTTTTTGATTTTTATGATAAAAAATACAGTGAATATTTAAAACCATTTTACAAGAATAAAGATATCGATCAGTATTCCTATAGATCTAACAAATATTGGATCCTTTATTTAGATTGTAAGGTGGTATTAGATAGAAAACTAACTAAACATATGAAGCCTTATAAGGAACGGCTGAGTAGGAGGAGGGAAGTTTTAAAATCCATTATCAATTGGTGGGAACTCCAGTGGGCTAGAGATGAAAAAATATTTAATGTTCCAAAGATAATTGGAAGACAAAGATCTAAGATAAATAAATTTTCATATTCAGAAGGGGAGTTCTATGGAAGTGCAGATATATATTATCTTACTCCTAAAGAAAAAGATATAAATTTATTTTATATCCTAGGGTATCTAAATTCCAAGGTTTTCCATGACTGGTTTAAATATAATGGGAAGATGAAGGGGGATAATTTAGAACTCTATGCGACCCCTCTCAAGGAAACACCTATATACTACTCTAAAGATAAAAGTGAAATAGCCTATATTGAAAAGTTGGTAAAAAAGCAGATAGATCATTATGAGGAGGAGACTCAAAAATTAATAGACGGGTATTTTTCTGATCAAAAATATGGAAAGTAAGATGCGGAATCTAGATAATAAAAATAAGAGACTTGACCATTTGGGTCAAGTCTCTTCCTATTTACTATGGGTTTTTAATAAAGATTTTTATAGATATTTATTATATCAGTTCTTTTTAAAGGAACATAGTTGTTAGCCAAAAGTCTTTGCTGTCCTGCAATGACTGCATCTGTAAATCCTTCAATTTCCTCTTCCTTCATTCCGTATTCCTTGAGTGGTTTTCTAGAAAGAAGTTTATCTAAAACATTGGATAAAGCTGCATATACATCTTCCCCAGCTGGGATATTCATGATATTAGCTAATACTTTATTAACTTCAGAAATCTTCCCATTTGGATCTTTAGCTAAGTATGTTTTAAATACTTCTGTGAAAAATTGATAGTTAGCTTCTCCATGAGGAACATGGTACACTCCTCCTAAAGGATAAGATAGTGCATGAACTGCTCCTACCCCTGCATTTCCAAATGCTATTCCGGCATAGTTACTTCCAATCATAAATTCTTCGATGATTTCTTTTCTATATTCTTCTCCATGTTCCAAAATTTTCATATATCCCTTTAAGATCATCTCAATTGCTTTTACACTAAATATTTCAGTATACATATTTGCCTTTGGAGATACGTAGGCTTCTATAGCATGTATTAAAGCGTCTATTGAGCTTGTTACGAAGAATTTATATGGTAAATTCATAAGTAATTCTGGAATGAGTACTGCACTTTCAGGGTAAAGTTCATCTACAGCTAATCCCATCTTAGTTTTTTTCGATTTTATTTCTGAGATAGAGATATTTGTTACTTCACTTCCTGTACCACAAGTTGTAGGAACAATAACTAATTCTCTTACTTTTTTAATCTCAACTGTTTTTTCAAAATAATTTAAGCAATCTTTAGTATCTTCTAATACCAATAATTTTGAGATATCAATAACAGATCCTCCACCTACTGCAATTACTCTTTTTATAACTTTTCCTCTAATAGCATCCATGATATAGTTTATAGTTTCATCTGATGGTTCTCCCATGCCGAAGCATTCAAAGAACATATTTTCAGATTCTAAATTTAAATCTTGCATATAGTTATTAAAAAGAAAATCATGAGTAAAAAGTAAGTCACCCTTTCCTATATTAAAGTCTTTAGCAAACTCTTTAAATGTATCAAACTTGTGTATCTCTGGTTGTATTTTTAAAAGTCTCATCTATTTATCCCCCTATTTCCAGATTTCTTCATCTGACGGAACTACAACATTTTCTATAAGTAAACCTATTCTAGAAACGTTAATTAAATGCTTGTAATCTAAGTTTTCTGAGATAATATTATTTCCCCAAGTTCCACAACCTAATGTGGTTGTAGGGGCAAATCCATTAAACATAGATCCTCCAGCAGTTGTTGAAGATGAAGCATTAACAACTAGTCTACTAATTGTTAATAAATTTCCAGCTAATTCAATATTTTCTATACTCTCTGAATGAATTGCTGCGGTATGTCCTCTTCCTTCAAGGTCTAAGTTTGTTTGAGCAATATTAATAGCATCCTCGATAGTATCGTATTCAAAAGCTGAAAGTACAGGACACATTTTTTCCCTACAAAGAAGATCTTCAGCACCGATTCCACCAGCTTTTAAAAGTATAACTTTAGCTTCTTTTGGAACTGCTACTCCTGCCATTTCTGCAACTGTAGCTACTGATTGTCCTACAACATTTTTATTCATATGTCCATTTTCAAACATTGTATCTCTAAACTTTTGAATATCATCAAGATTATCTATATAGTGAGCTCCGTTATTAACCATCGCATCTATAACTTTATTATAGTCTGATCTTGGAGCAATTACTGTTTGTTCTCCAGAACAAATTATACCATTATCAAATTTTCTACCAGTTATAATTTTAGATGCTGCATCATTGTAGTCAACACCTTCATCTATAATTACTTGAACATTTCCTGCTCCTACTCCAAATGAAGGTTTCCCACTTGAATAAGCAGCTTTAACCATTCCCATTCCTCCAGTTGCAAGTATTACGTCTACTTTTTCCATCAATTCACTTGTATAAGCTAGAGATGGTTCGGTGATTACTTGGATAGCATTTTTTGGACATTTAATTCCATTCTCTACCAAGGCATTGTTGATTCTAGCAACTGTTTCGGTTGTACAAGCTTTAGATCTAGGATGTGGAGCTACGATTATTGCATTACCACCTTTGACAGCGAACATTGCGTTACACATAGGTGTAACTATTGGATTTGTTGTAGGAGTAACAGCACCAACTATTCCAACTGGTTTAGCTACCATAATAAGATTTTTCTTCATATCTCTTTCTATGATTCCTACACTTTTTTTATCTTTTAAATTGTTCCATATATTTTTAGATTTGCTCTTATTTTTTCCTACTTTATCTTCATATACACCCATTCTAGTTTCATCTATAGCCATCCTTGCTAGATCTTCAGCATTATCATATACAGTTTTACCAATTGTCTTTACAATGGCATCTAACTCTTCTTGGTTGTATGTTGCTAATTCTTTTTGTGCTACCTTTGCTTTTTGAATCATGTTGTTGATGTAGTTTTTTGAATCCATATTTGTTTCCTCCTCTAAAAATAAATTACTTTTATATTTTTGTATAATTGTAAAAAAATTTAATAATTGGTAACGCTTAGAAAGCCAATAATAATATTAAGATATAATTTTTATTTCCTTTAAAATTATATTTGAAATAAAGTGTTTTGATAGTTTTTAATAAAAAAATATGGTTATTTTTTCATAGTTCCTGTTTCCAAAAACCTTGCATGCCATGAAAGAGCTTCATTTAGAATATGAGGTGTATGGCATCTATGACATACTTCACATGCTCTTTTAAAATAGTCTCTCATTTGTTCTTTAAAGTCTGGATGGACACAATTTTCAATAATTAGTTTGGCTTTTTCTTTTGGACTGAGTCCACGAAGATCAGCCACACCTTGTTCTGTAACTATAATCATTGTGTCATGTTCTGTATGGTCTACATGGGAAACCATAGGTACAATAGATGAAATTTTTCCGCATTTTGCAATAGAACTTGTACTAAAGATTGTTATATATGCATTTCTAGCAAAGTCACCAGATCCTCCAATACCATTCATTATTTTGGAGCCCATTATATGTGTAGAATTCACATTTCCGTAAATATCTACTTCGATAGCCGTATTCATTGCAATTACTCCTAATTTTCTGGCCATTTCAGGGCTGTTTGAGATCTCTAATGGTCTCAAAACGATTTTATCTTTAAAGAAATCAATGTTATCTCTAAACAGTTTAAGGCCTCTAGGTGAAGGACTAATAGAACAAGCGGATGCTTTTTTTATTTTTCCACATTGCATTAGTTCAAGCATTGCATCTTGGATAACTTCGGTATAGCAGACTAGATTTTCAAAAGATGAATCGCATAGACCTGATAGAACAGCATTGGCTACATTTCCTACACCAGACTGGAGAGGAAGTAAATTTTTAGTTAACCTTTTTAAAGCAACCTCTTTTTCTAAAAAGTTAATAATGTTTTTAGATATAGCTCTATCTACATCTGAAATAGGTGCTAAATCTCTTACATGGTCTTCAAGGTCTGAAAAGACTACAGCTGCAATTTTTTCTTTATCACACACAATGAATGGTGTCCCAATTCTATCCCCAGGATTTTTTATTGGGATATGAGTTCTCATAGGTGGATTTTCAAGCATATATATATCTGACATACCTTCTAATTCTACTGGCTGTTTAGAACTTATCTCAACGATAATTTTACTTGCATTTTTTATAAATGACGGCGAATTTCCCACTGCGCTTGTAGGAATTATATTTCCTTCCTCTGTTATAGCAATAGCTTCTACAATAGCAATATCTACTCTTGGGAGTATCCCATAGTTTAGATATTGAGATGTATGGCTAAGATGCATATCCAAATATTCTACTTTTCCACAATTTATATCATTTCTTAGTTGTTTATTAGTTTGGTAAGGAAGTCTTTTTGCAATAATTCCTGCTTCTGCCCATGCTCCATCTACTTCTGGTCCAAGGGAAGCACCAGAATAAAGTGTCAACTTCATTTTTTCTTTACTAGATTTAACCCTATCTGCAAGAGCCAAAGGGACAACTTTTGGATAACCAGAAGGAGTGAATCCACTAGTACCAATAACCATTCCATCTTTTATTAATTTACAAGCCTCCATAGGATTCATAATTTTTTCTTTTAGTTGTTCATTTCTAATTCTAGATTGCATTTATTACACCCCTTTATTAAAAAATATTTATTTAACTATTTTTGCAATATTATATGTTTTTAAAAATTAAGTTTAATTCTTATCAAAGATTTAATTATCATAAAATACAAGTTATTTAACTAAGTGTTACATAGGCAATTTGTGTAAAATAATTGTAAATAAAACCATTCCAAATAGAGCAAATGGATATGTGGCAGCGTATCCTGCAGCAGGATCGTCGGTACCAATAACATCTACAGCAACTCCAAGACCAGGAGTAGAAGTCATTCCACCACAGATTGCTCCTGAAAGCATGATCCAATTAATTTTAAATACATATTTTCCTACAAGGAAACCTGAAAACATAGAGAAAACACCTACTAAGATAGCAACTATAGAGAGATAAAATCCAGCTCCTGTTATAGAATCAATAGCAGCAAACCCATATCTTAAGCCTACAATAGATAGGAAAAATGTAAGTGCAATATCTCTGATTACGCCCAGAATTTTTTTATCCATTCTAAATGTCATAAACCCTACTTTTCCTATGTGACCTAAGAAGATAGACGCTGCTAATATTCCTCCTGTAGATCCTAGACTGAAATATCCTAGATAACCAAGATTTACTTTGATCATCCCAAGTGTGTATCCTAAAATACAGACAAATGCAAAGGCAATAAGATCAAATGTTACAGGTTCAATATATTTAATATTTATTTGTTTTTTTGCTTCTTCCATCTCATTTTGAAATTGTTTATGTTCCTCTTCCAAATCTAATCTAAATAATTTAGGAAATAGTTTCATTGCTAAGATAACAATAAGTACTCCAAATGGATAACCAATAGCATGACCTATTCCTACTCCAGATTCCGCATCAATAATAAATTCATCTGCTTGCTCTGAAGATAAAGTCAGTGTATTCTCTGGTGTAAGTGTTCCCTTAGAATTTAGTATATTTAAAAGTATTTCTTTGTTATGGTGACTAAGTGTTGGATATTCTGTAGCCCATTCTTTAGCGTGTTCTCTAGAGGTTTCAATTGCAGCAGCTAATCCAGGGGAACTGGTAAGAGCACCTGTATAAACACCTGAGACTTCGTAAGGATTTGCTTTATTACTCAAAATAGTAAGTGTATAAGTTGTTCCTGCGCCTATAAAGACAATGAGAAGTCCTAGCATAATAAATTTTGTACCATACGTTTTAAGTATGATAGCGATTTTATCTGCTGCTAAAAGCCCTACTGCTCCTACAAAAAGAATTAAAAATAAACTGAAAAATTTTTTATCGATAACGCTGACCTTGAGCATAGAATTAAATGTAGAGGTATAAGGTCCTTGTGCACTTATTGAATCATTAGCCATTTTCACAACCAACCATCCTATTGCCAACCCAGAGAAAAGAGCTCCAGAAGTTCCAATTTTTAATAATTTTCCCAAGAGTAAACCTAAAAAAATTGTTATAAACATAAGAATAAAAGGATTAGTTAACCAATGAATACTTTTGAATACAAACATAAATATCCCCCTTAAAAGTTATTTTTTTCACGTTATTTTTTTAATTTTTACTGAGACAAAATGCCTCAGTAAAATTAAAATCAAAATTAATATTTACAGTGATATCTCTCTTCCCATTTTTTTATGAGATCTCCCCTAAAATCAGGATGAGCGATATCAATGAGTACCCTACCTCTTTCTTTGGTAGTTTTTCCTTTAAGTCTGGCAATACCGTATTCAGTGACTATGCAATCCACATCATTTCTAGATGTAGTTACTACAGCTCCTTCATCTAAGACAGATACTATCCGGGATACTTTTCCTTTAGCAGCAGTAGAAGGTATGGCAATAATTGATTTACCGCCTTTACTCATAGTAGAGCCTCTTACAAAATCTACCTGTCCACCTACACCACTGATTTGTTTATACCCTATGGACTCAGAACAAACTTGACCAGTAAGATCTAGTTGTACACATGAATTAATAGAGACCATATTATCATTTCTAGCTATTATTACTGGATCATTCACATAATCTACTGGATAAAATTCAACTAAGGGATTATTATCTACATAATCGTAAAGTGCTTTAGTTCCCATTACAAAGGTAACAATCATTTTTCCTTTATGAAAATTTTTAGCTTTATTGTTTATAACACCTGATTTTACTAGTTCCAAAACACCATCAGAGATCATTTCAGAATGAATCCCCAAATCTTTTTTGTCTTTTAGAAATAGTAATGCTGCATCTGGAATAGCACCGATTCCAAGTTGAAGAGTAGAACCGTTTTCAACGAGAGAAGCGCAGTTTTTTCCAATAGCTTTTTCAATTTCTCCTATTTTAGGAGGATTTAATTCTATTAATGGTTCTGAGTGCTCCACAATATAATCTATATCTAAAATATGAATAAAGGAATCACCCATAGTTCTTGGCATATATTTATTTACTTGAGCAATGACTAGTTTTGAATTTTCTGATGCTGACTTGATATAATCAATAGATATTCCCATACTACAGTTTCCATGTTCATCTGGTAAACTTGTTTGTATTAGTGCAACATCTACTGGGAGATGACCATCCCGAAATAGCTTTGGGACTTCATGGAAATAACATGTAGTAAAATCAGCTCTTCCGTCTTGAACAGCTTTTCTAGTACTTGCTCCTGCAAATAAAGCATTATGGGTAAAATGTTTTTTCATATCATCGTTTACATATTGAGCTTTTCCCATGGCAACCATATGTACTATCTCTAGATCTTCAAACTTTTCTTTGTTTTTAACTAAAGCATCTATCAAAATTTTTGGTTCCGCACATGCATGGGCGACTACTACTCTATTTTTTGGTTTTATATTTAAAATTGCTTCATCTGGAGATACTAGTTTCTCTTTGTATAGCTCTTTCCAGTTCATCTCTTTCACTCCTTTTATTAAACATGTAATTTTTAAAAGATTTGTTAGTTTTTAGAAGAGTTACATTATTTTTTTAGCCAAAAGTTTTTTAGCCATCTCAATAAGGTCTTCTGAAACTCCAGTTTCTAAAACAACATCTTTCACTCCTATATCTTCTGAAAGAATTATTTTTTTCACAAATTCGGATGTTGTAGCATTAGCTTGGGAACAACCTATACAGCTTCCTAGTAATTTTATTTTTAAAATACCATCTTGAACTGAAATGACTCTAATGTCTCCTCCATGTTCATTGATAGATGGTCTGATTTTATTGGATATAATTTTTTCAACTTTTTGCAACATCTTAATCACCCTATTTTAAAGAGAGGCCGTAGCCTCTCTTCTATTATTTTGTAGATGCAACGTCACGTTGCTTATTCTTTAATTCCTGTAAGATCTTTAACTAGTTGTTTTTTTCCTTCAATATTACCTTGTCTAGCAATCATAACTCTTTGAGCCTGAGGAGATCCTGCTCCATGCATTGATTCAGTTCTATATCCTACTGCAGAAGCACCTAAAGTAAGGTTCTCAATAAATCTAAGTACTTTTTGACGATTTTCTACAGGGACTTTACTATTTCCAATAAAATATTTATTACAATATTCACCAACGATAGGATGTTTAAAATCTATATCTGATGGCATAGTTACCATTAATCCACCTGCAATATCTTCTGCTAATCTAGATATTTCATATGGAAATCTAGTTACATTTTGTTTACAAACATTGGCCAAAAGAAGATCTATTTGATAATTTCCTGCTTTAGTAGCAACTCCCTCAGTAGAACAAGCAAGACCACATGCATACAATGTTTCATTAAGATGTGTCATCTCAATAAGTTTATCTTTTATATGAGAAGCTCTAGTAACACCGTTATATTCTGCTGCTAATGCTGCTGCTCCAATAAGTGCATCTCCCACACCTACCTTACATCCTCCATAACTCTGTCTATGGTAACCAGCAAATCTTTCTACAAGAACTCCAGCAAATTCATTTTCTCCATTTAGATATATTCTTTCATTTGGAATGAAAACATCATTAAATACTACTAATGCTTCTTGCCCACCAAATTTGGGATTTCCTACATCTATATGTCCATCTTCTAATTTTCTAATGTCACATGATTGTCTACCATAGATCATTAATATTCCTGGAGCATCTGATGGAATAGAAAAAGAAACTGCATATTCTTTATCATTTTCTCCCATGGCCATAGTTGGCATGATTAGATGTTCGTGAGAATTTACTGCACCAGTTTGATGAGCTTTAGCTCCTCTTACTATAATTCCGTCTTCTCTTTGTTCTACTACACGAAGATAAAGATCAAGATCTGCTTGTTGATGAGGTGCTAATCCCCTATCACCTTTAGGGTCTGTCATTGCTCCATCTACTGTAAGGTCATTGTCTTGAACAAATTTCATATATTTTTTAAATCTTTCATGATAAGTTGTTCCATATTTTTCATCTATTTCAAAAGTTGTACTAAAGATAGAATTAAAAGCATCCATTCCTACACATCTTTGGAAACACGAAGCTGTTTTTTGTCCCAAAAGTCTTTGCATCTTAACTTTGTTTTTAAGATCTTCAGTACTTTGATGAAGATGACAGAAACGATTTACTCTCTCTCCTGTAATATTTGAAACAGCAGTCATAACGTTTTCATATTCCTTTTGCTGTGCCAAATCATAAGTAGCTGCCACTGAATTGATAGACGGTCTAATCATAGGATGATTTGTGAAATCCTCAACCAATTCTCCCATCAAATAAACTTTTGTTTTCATTTTTTTTAAACTTTGAATATACTCTTCACCTGTCATTAATGCCATTTTTAAACCCCTCCTAATAAAATTAGTGCTATTATAAAAAAATTAATGTGTTATCTTTTAAGTTAATATTAATTAATTTTAACTAATATTTTGTGAAGTTTTTATCTTTCCTTAGTAATGGTTTACTACATAAAATTTAAAATATCAAACTTTTTTATAAAAAAAATTAATTTTTTTTTACTGTCTAAGAATTTGAACCATAAATAGATCAATAAAATACTATTAATTTAGTCTATAAACATAGAATTTTGAGATGAAATGTATGAAACAAATTAGAAATTATAAACCCTTGAATTATATTTATTTGGATACAAAGTTATGTTGCTTTTTATTTTTCTCTTCCATGAGTATAAGTTGGAAGGATCATTGGTGAAAATTGGCTACTTTCTATGCCTTTATTTTCTAATTCTTCATGATATTTTCTTACATGATCAAATGTTAAATCTTTTATTTTTACATCTTTAAAATTTTCCCCAGCATGAATACCAGCTCTTCTACCAAAAACAATTATATCTAACAATGAATTTCCCATAAGTCTATTGGTTCCATGGATACCTCCAGCACATTCACCGACTACATATAAATCTTTAATTTTGGTCTGACCGTTTTTATCTATCAATAATCCACCATTTTGATAATGAAGGGTTGGATAGACTAATATTGGTTTTTTTCTCATATCTAAACCAAATTTAAGATACATTCTCATCATTGCAGGTAGTTTTTTTTCAATTGTCCCTTCCCCATGAATCATCTCAATAAGAGGAGTATCTAGCCATACACCATATCCACCAGTAGGAGTAGGGACTCCATTTCCTTTTATATTACATTCTCTAATGATTGCAGAAGCTTCTACATCTCTTGTTTCTAGATGATAGACAAATTGTTCCCCATGGATATTTAAGGGAGTAGCTCCTAAACTACGAACTTTTTCTGTAACTAGTGCCCCAAAAATTTGAGATGGATAAGCTACACCGGTAGGATGATATTGTATAGTATCCGCAAAAGCAAGTTCTGCTCCGACTCTATACCCCATAACCAATCCATCAGCAGTAGCACCATAGTGATTGGATGTAGGGAACCCTTGGTAGTGAAGTCTTCCTGCTCCTCCTGTTGCCATTATTACAGTTTTGGCTCTGACCACAAAATTTCTTTTAGTCTCAAGGTCACAGATAATGGCTCCTGAAGCTTTTCCATCTGTATCAAGAAGGAGTTCAATAACTGGAGAAAATTCTAGGACTTCTATCTCTTTATTTTTAACTTCATCTCTCATAACACGCATTATTTCAGCACCACTATAGTCCGCTGCCGAATGCATCCTCTTTCTAGAGGTCCCTCCACCGTGATTTGTAATCATAGTTCCATCTTTTTCTTTGTCAAACATTACACCTAGATCGTTTAGCCACTTGATTGCAGCAGGAGCGTCCTTTACCAAAGTACTTGCAAGTTCAGGGACATTGGTATAGTGACCTCCCCCCATTACATCCAAATAATGCTTTTCAGGAGAATCGTCGGGTTTATCTGCCGCCTGAATACCACCTTCAGCCATCATAGTATTAGCATCACCAAAACGTAGTTTAGTCGTGATTAATACTTTAGCACCTCTTTTATGAGCTTCTAATGCAGCAGCAGCTCCTGCGCCACCCCCACCTATGATTAGAATATCTACGTCATAATCTATTTTGTCTAAATTTATTTCAAATTTTTCTAGCTTACTTTTTCCCTCTAAGAGAACACCTAATTCGTTAGGAACCCTCTTTCCTTTACTTACACCATGCTTCAAGTACATAAAGCCTTTATCACTATAATCTGGATGATTTTCATTTAAAACCTCTATTTTATTATCTGGAGACATTCTGGGAAAATTTACTCCAATTCTTTGGGAACGTGTCTCCTCTACTTTTTTAGATAATTCCCTCATCTCTGTTGTGTACATTAAATACCTCCCCTACGAATATTAGTTTTATATTTTTCTTTATTTTTAAAAAGTTTTTGATAACAGAAATTATAATCTATTTACTGATATCTCTGGAATTATATAAAGTTTTTAATTCATCAACATTTTTATTCATCATTTCGTCTAAAGAATCATCATGGGTCCCAGCTACTATCTCTGCTACTTTGTTTTCTAGATGTTCTGTTTTAGGAGTAAGGTACTTACCAGTAAGACGTCGTGCTAAAAGAGCTACATTGTAATGAGTTATCCCTGCAGGGCATCTAGATGCACATATTCCACATGAGACACAGTCAAAAGATTCGTGTGCACATTTTTCAAATTCACCCCTTTGAGCATGGGCAATATACTGCATAACATTTAAATCTTGAGGACAGCCGTTTGTGCATGAATTACACCCTATACACTTATAAATTTCAGGATAAAATTCTGCCATGGTCTCCACAGTAGGTTCAATTTTTTCTATATCATATAGTGGTTTTTCTCCTGGAAAAAACGGTAGTTGTGTAAAATACATCCCATCTTCAACCTTTGTTTGGCATGCAAGGGCTATTTTTAATTCTTTATCACCTTTAACTCTATAGATAGTAGAACAAGCACCACAAAATCCAGATCTACATCCGCAACCTTTAGTTAATTGATACCCTGCATACTCCATAGAATCCATTATTGTTAGAGTAGAAGGTACTGTGTATTTTTTACCAAATATATATACATCGATCATTTTATTTTCAGACATCTATGCCTCCCTTGCCGTTTATTATTTAATATTCATTTGGAAGTTCCATGATTTCGTCACATCTAAACACAGGGCCATCTTTACACACATATTTATCCCCAATATTACAACGTCCGCATTTTCCAATTCCACATTTCATCTTCAATTCTAAAGTAGTATAAACTTGTTCTTTTTTAAACCCCATCTCCTCCAGTGCCTGAAGGGTATACTTTATCATGATAGGAGGTCCACAGACCAAGGCAATTTTGTTGCTATCAAAATTTAATGATTTAACATAGTTCGGTACAAAACCTACATGTCCATTCCAATTTTGAGAGTGGTTATCTACTGTTAGGTGTACTTTAGTTTCTTTTTCTTTGGGCCAGACATCAAAGATGTCTTTTGAATGTACCAAATCTTCAGGTGTACGAGCACCATAAACAATATCTACTTTACCAAAATTGTCTCTGCTATCCATGACATAATTAATTACAGACCGTAGAGGTGCTAGACCTATTCCCCCTCCTATAAAAACTAGATCTTTATTTTTTAGATCTTCTATAGGAAAATTATTTCCATAGGGACCCCTTACGCCGATTTCAGAACCTGGTTCAAGCTCATGTAAATAATCTGTCACAGTCCCACATTTTTTTATACTACACTCGATAAATTCTTTTTGTGTAGGAGAAGAGGTTATTGAAAAAATAGCTTCTCCTATTGGTGGAATAGAGACCATAGCACATTGTCCAGGTAAAAATTCAAAGGGTTTTTTCCCAAAACTATCAACTATTTTAAAAGTAGTAACATCATGTGTATCTACTCTGATCTCTTTTATAACAGCTATTTGAGGGATCAACGGATCATGATCATGACAACTACAGCTCATTATTTTCACCACCTAATTTTTTTATTATCTTTACAATATCTATATGTACGGGGCATTTGTCTACACATCTTCCACAGCCTACACATGAATACTCTCCCTGATGATTTTTAGGGTAATAGACAAGTTTATGCATAAACCTTTGTCTTAGTCTTTGCATCTGAGTAGTTCTAGGATTTCCATGGGCCATCAATGTAAAATCTGATGACATGCATGAGTCCCAACAACGAAATTTTTCCCCTTGATCGTTTCCTTTATAATCACAAAGATCATAACAATGGCATGTAGGACAGAGATACGAGCAAGCTCCACAGGCAAGACATCTTTCACTAAATTCATTCCATATGTCTTCCCTATCAAATATTTCTTGTTGAGTCCCTTTTATCTTAGAAAGATTTAGCTTATTAAATGGAAGGTCATCTAATTTTTCTTGGATATTATTTTTTTCATTCTCTAAATTTTTAACATCTTTTTCATCTATTTCTATAAAAAATTCTTTTGTAGTTTCCATTAAATTTTGGCCTTTTTTACTTTGTGGTTTCCAAATATAAAAGTTTCCTATATCCCATGCAGCTATATCTGCACCTTTAGGAGCGGATGCAGCATCTGTTCCAAAAGAACTACAAAAACAAGTTTCTTCAGGATTAGTACAAGCAAGGGAGATAATAGTTCCCCTATCTCTATGTTCTTTATAATAGGTATCGATGGGGTCTCTTAAAAATATATTATCTAGGAGTTTAAAACTCTTTACATCACAAGCTCTTACACCGAAGATAACATATTCATCTCCTTTGGCTTTTACAGCTTTAAGACTTAATCTATTATTTTGATTTTTAAATTTCAAATAAGTTTCTGTCTGAGGGAAAACAAGGTGCTTAGGTGAAGTATTAGTTCTTACTTTATTTAAATTAACCTTTTCATCCTCCTTCCAAAGGGAAAAATTAAGCGTTTTACTTTTTTCAATAGGAAGAAATAAATCAAAATCATCACTGATTTTTTGCCATAATTCAGGCAATTTAGTCTTTAAAATCTTTTTCATTATTTTCCCCCTTTTTTTGAAAATGTATCTGTGTCTTCTAGTTTAAATGTAACTAGTGGTGCTGGAGTTGTAGAATCCATACCGGCATTAAATTCACCGTAAACCTCACTTATATCTTTTATTATTTTTCGATTTAGTAGATTAAGAGGGATTCCAGCAGGACAGACTCTGGCACATTCTCCACAATCTACACAACGACCTGCCACATGATAAGCTCTAACAATATGAAAAAATGTATCTTCTCCCTCTGTTTTTGCTTTTCCAGAGATATCCGCCTCTTCATTATCAAATACACACTTTACACAATTACAGGCAGGACAGATATCACGACATGCATTACATCTGATACACCTTTGAAATTCACCTTTCCAAAAATCATAACGCTCATCTGGAGTCATAGCTTCAAGCTCTTCTACACCCTTAAATCTATCTTCTATATTTTCATTTCTTTTTATTTTATCCCCTAAAAGGTGGTCATAAACCACAGGATTTGGAGAGATACATGTTATACATTTATCGTATTTTACCTCATCTCCTAAAACGTTTTTACTCATATTCTTACTTTTTATAGTAAAACCATTTTCAGACTTTTTTACTTCTTTAACTCTCTCATTTAACATTATTTTTTTTACTTTTTCAGGATCAACCATCCCTTCACAAGGAATACCGTAAAGAACTACATTTTCCCTGCTTATTCTATTATCTTTTAGAAGTTGGTTAAAAGAAGTTGAATCACAACCTTTAATAAAAATTCCGATTTTATCATGCTTTGTAAGCTCCTTTATAAGAAATTTACTCAGATTGTTTATGCAAAATAAATCCCATATCAAAGTGTCAACATCTTCTGGTTGAGTTATAAATACTGGATATGAATCAGACCATAGATCTCCTTTTTTCCATCCAAAAATTTTTTCTACCTCTTTATTTATAAGATCCTCTTTTGCAATGGCTCTTATCTTTTTAGTTATATTTTCCATCTGGCATCCCTCAACTTTTTATTTGGCCCAAGTTTATAAACATCTACCAATATATCATTCATCACAGTTGCAAATTTATTACCTTCTGCTGCCGAGATCCAATCGACTTTAAGACGTTCTTTTTCTATTCCTATATATTCAGTTAAATTTGTTATAAGTGAAAATCGACGCCTTGTGTGATAGTTTCCCGTAGAATAGTGGCAATCTCCTGGATGGCAACCGGCTATGACTACACCATCAGCACCATTTTGAAATGCTCTTAGTACAAAATTTATATTTACCCTGCAAGAGCATGGAACACGTATGATTTTCACATTAGCAGGATATTTCAATCTGCTTGTTCCAGCCAAATCAGCACCAGCATAGCTACACCAATTACAGCAAAATGCAACGATTAACGGTTTGAATTCTTCATTTTTATTGCTTACATTAGTATCAGTGTTTAATGACATATCGCATCCACCTCCGCTAAGATTTGTTTATTTGTAAATCCTTTGAGATCTATTGCACCAGGCCGACAAGTAACTGTGCATCCTCCACATCCATGACAGAGAGCTTCATTTACATTGGCCACTACTTTTTTTATTTTTTGTCCATGATCATCAATCACTACATTTTTAAATGCGATTGCGTCATATGGGCACATTTCTACACATGCAAGGCACCCACTACAAATAGATTCATCCACTGCTGATACACATGGATTATTTACAAGTTTAGATTTATTTAAAAGACCAATAACTTTTGCAGCAGCAGCACTTGATTGAGCTACAGTTTCAGGGATATCTTTAGGTCCTTGACAGGCTCCTGCAAGATATATTCCTGCTGAAGCGGTTTCTACAGGACGTAGTTTTGGATGAGCTTCTGTAAAAAAGTTATTAATATCGGTACTGATATTAAGTTTTCTTTTAAGGTCTACAGCGTCGTTTTTAGCTTTTGTAGCAGCGGCCAATACCACCATATCTGCATCTATTACAAGAGTTTGACCGCTCATGGTATCTACCCCATGGACCATAAGTTTTTTACCTTCTGGGAAAATTTTTCCAACCATCCCCTTAATATATTGAACTCCATATTGTTCTACTGCTCTTCTTTGAAATTCATCAAAATTCTTTCCAGGGGTACGTACATCTATATAAAATACATATGCCTCTATATCGGGATATTTCTCTTTAATTAACATAGAATGTTTAGCAGTATACATACAACAAATTTTAGAACAGTATGATTTTCCCCTTTCGGTTTTGTCTCTAGAACCAACACATTGTATAAATACTACTTTTTTTGGTCTTTCTCCGTCTGATGGACGTACAAATTTTCCGTTTGTTGGTCCAGCAGCATTGGTAATCCTTTCAAACTCAAGAGATGTAACAACATCTGGATGATCATATTGATACTCTCCAAATTTATTTAAATCAATTATATCGTAGCCACTAGCTACTACTATGGCACCATATTCTTCACTTATTATTTCGTCTTTATCATCAAATTTAATAGCTCCAGAGGGACATAATTTTTCACATAAACCACACTTTCCTGTTTTTAATTTAATGCATTCCTCTGTATCGATAACTGGTACATTAGGGACAGCTTGAGCAAATGGAATATAGATTGCGCCTCTATTTTTAAGACCTACTTCAAATTCGCTTTTAGCTTTTTTAGAAGGACATTTATCAGTACATATTCTACAACCAGTGCATTTATCCATATCAACATAACGGGCTTTTTTCTTTATCTGCACATTGAAATTACCTACATAACCACTAATTTTTTCAACTTCACTATAGGTATGGAGAGTTATGTTCGGATGTTTTGCAGCATCTACCATTTTTGGTGTTAAAATACATGCTGAACAATCTAATGTAGGAAACGTTTTATCTAGCTGTGCCATCTTTCCACCGATACTAGGTGTTTTCTCTATTATATCTACCTTATATCCCGCATCTGCAATATCCAATGCAGATTGAATACCAGCTATCCCTCCTCCAATTATTAGAGCTTTTTTTACTACGTCTATCTCTCCAGGGACTAGTTCAGTATTCAAAGTAGCTTTAGCCACTGCAGCTCTTGTAAGAGCTATAGCTTTTTCAGTTCCAGCTTTTTTATCTTTATGTACCCATGAGCACTGCTCCCTTATATTAGCAATCTCAACTAAATATGGATTTATTCCGGCTTCTTCTGCAGCCCTACGGAATGTACTCTCGTGCATCCTAGGAGAACATGCTGCAATTACAACTCGATCTAAGTTATATTTGTCTATTGTGTCCTTCATCATATTTTGCCCAATCTCAGAACACATATACTGATAATCTGCAGCGTATGCAACTCCTGCCATTTTTTTTGCCTCTTCTACAACCTGTTTAACATCCACAGTAGCAGCTATATTTGAACCGCACCAGCATACAAAAACTCCAATTTTTCGCAACTTTATACCTCCTTGCAAGATAATAATTATATCTATTTACTGTATTTACGAAGTGCACTTACAATAGCCTGTTGTGGCATTTTTTCGTCTGTCATTAATTGACTTATATTTTCAACTTTTAATCTATCATTTCCTTTTCGTCTCAAACTAATAAGACGTATAGCTTCCATAAGTTTAGCTAAATCGACTCCCCTTGGACAACGGGATGCACAGGTAAAACACGATGCACAGTTCCAAATTGTTTTACTTTGAATTACTTTATCAAAGTGTCCTAATTGAAGGTGTCTTAATATTTGATGAGGAAGTATATCCATTTCTGCAACGGCTGGACAGCCTGCTGTACATTTCCCACATTGCATGCAATCATTGACCATCTCATTACTTATTTTTTTTATTTGTAGGATATCTTCTTCATATTTATCGGGATTATGTATTGTTTGAACCATTTTTCCACCTCCTAATAAAATAATTATTTTAAATTTAATGCTTCAGCCAAAAGTTCTGTAAAATAAACAACAGATAGATTATTGGCCTTAGCTTCCTGACTTTTCTCTAAATTATATTTACATAGAGGACATGCAGTTACGATCTCTTGGATTTCATTTTCTACAGCAGACCTAATAATATTATTTGTCATCTTTTCTGTTGCAGATTTATTTTCGATTACCAAATATCCACCGCAACATTCTGTTCTATAGGGATATTTAATAGACTTTCCTCCTAGTGCATCTATAAAATTTTCAATGATAATAGGATTTTCTGAATCATCAAAGTTCATATCTTTTTCTGGTCTGAGAAGAAGACAACCATAGTAAGCTCCTATTTTACGGCCATTGAGAGATGTTTTTACTTTTTCAGATAGTTTATCAAATCCATAATCATCTCTTAACATCTCTAAAAAATGAATGACCTCTCCATCTCCATTGTAGTTATTTTCAAGTTGGAGATAGTTATTGACCTTGTCTCTAACTTCTACTTTTTCTTTCATATCTTTATTTACTCTTTTAATAACGTGGTGGCAAGCAGAGCAAAGAGTCACTAATTTTTCCCCTTTATCATTTGCTGCTGCTAGACTTCTAACAGAGGATAATTTTGTAACAATCTCATCTTCTCCCATGGGGTATACAGCACCACAGCATTGCCAGTCTTTTAATTCTGTCATTTCAATTCCTAATTCTGTGGCTGAATCTAGAGCAAACTTTTCAAGTTCCTGTGCTTTTGTTTTTAAGGTACATCCCGGATAATAGCTATACTTCATTTTTTTTAATCTGTACTTCAAAGATATTAAAAGTACAGACCTTCACCCCCTTTTTACTTTCAAGTATAATATTGTTATTTTTTTAACAAAGTTTGTTGTAAAAAAAATTGATATAATATCAATTTAAATTTTAGATAAAGTTTATATGAACATATGATAACTCTCAAATATGAGAATAAGTTATAAAAAATACTATAAAAACAAATCTAATAAGATATATAACTCAAAAATAACTAAAAATCAAATAAAAATTAAAAAATTAATTAATTATTTAATAAGTGTATAAAAAAATGAACTAAATGTACTATGTGATATTATTAATTTGTTTTATATATGTTTTTGCTTAGATCAAATAATAATACAATGATTGAAATTTTAATATACTTAGTAGGATTTTTATTTAAATAATATAGGTGAAATAGTATACTATAATCTATAGGTGGGAAAGGTTTTTAGAAAAAATCGTATTGACGATAGAAAAATATGGTATTTCTATCTATAATTATTTTATGATTTCTACCTTTTTTTAAATAAAAGTTGTTATTTTGTAATTTTAATTATAAAATGTTCAATAGAAACATAAAGGAGGGCACCGTTTTGAAAAAAAAAGCTTCAGAATTAGCGTTGGAATATATAGAAAATAAAATTTTTACAAGGGAATGGACTTCTGGAAATAAAATAAGCTCTGAAAAGATATTGGAAGAGGAGATCGGGGTAAGTCGTTCCTCGATTAGATCTGCTGTGGAAAAACTAGTAGCTCTAAATATACTAGAAAAAAAACCAGGAGATGGAACATATGTTAATAAGATCAATAGTGAAACTCTTTTAAATACATTTTTACCTCTTATTGCCTTCAGTGAAACTTCATACTTTGAAATTTTACAGTGCAGAATGCAATTAGATATTTTATCAATTGATCTTTTTATAGATAATATGACTCCTGAAGCAATAGTGCGTTTAGAGCAGTTACACCTAGATATGATCGATTCTATTGATGATAGAGAAAGATTTATTGATTTAGATATTGAATTCCATAAAACTATTGCAAAAGGAAGCGGTAACAACACCCTTCATCTTATAAGTAATATTCTTTTTTCTATTTTAAAAGAGTTTTCTAAGGATCAATATTCCTCTATTCCTCTCAAAGAAAAATGTCTGCATCATGAAAAACTATTCAAAGCCATTAAAAGTAAAAATAAAAAACTAGCTATAGCTTATGAAGAATCTAG
>NZ_JBATVM010000157.1:0-17327 GCF_049671765.1 Psychrilyobacter sp. | reverse complement strand
AAATGTATTTATTGATCTTTTTGATATAGAGGATATTTCTTTTATAAATAGTTATAGAATATCAACTTTGGCTGATATGTATGGGAATCCATCTTACAAATTTCTTGGAATATTTAATAGAAATAGGCTAGCAGGTTATATAATACTCCTCGATAGTATATATGTATATGAAGTTATAAAAATAGCAATCTCTCCTAATTATCGAAAAAAAGGACTTGGGAAAAAACTTCTATCTTTTGTCTTGAAAGATTTAGATAAAAACTTGATATTAGAAGTTAGAGTATCCAATGACCCTGCTATTAAATTATATGAAGGTTTAGGGTTTGAAAAAATCAATATACGAAAAGGTTATTATGGCGATACAGGGGAAGATGGCATAGTTTATTTGTTTTCTAAATAAATAGAAAAAGGAATGTTTAAACGGCTATTAGTATCAATGTATTGAAAATAGTTTTTAATTAGTGTGAATTCGTGACAAAAGAAAAGACTTTAAATTAGAGGTGGGATAGTGGAATACAAATTTATAGAAGACAAAGACATAATAGAATTTGCAGAAAAACATTTGCACCTTTCATATTCTACTGAAAAAGAGGTAGGAGATTTTTTTAGGGAATTAAAAAATATAAAGAATATAAATTTTTTAGAATTTATAGAAAAAATGGAGATAGAGTTAAATAACAACAGAAAGCACGATACAATGAAATTTTTAAAGATTATAAGAGAATATAGAAATCCCATTATGAGTAAGGCTATGAATAAAGTCAAAAATTTAACAAATTCGATAAAAATTAAGGGAATAACAGTGGATGTTCCTAAAAATTTAGAGGGAGATACCCTAACTTTAACTTGGACAATAAAATCAGCAGAAGATATTGAAAAGATCGTGGATCACTTGAATAAAAAAAAGGAAGATATAAAGGATTTAATAACTACCATAAAATGTGGTGGATAAAATATATTAGGAGATGAAGAGAATAATGATGAATGTGTATTCAAACCCGTTAGTAGAGAGATATGGATCGAAAGAGATGTTAGAAAACTTTTCACCGAATAAGAAATTTTCAAGTTGGAGAAAACTTTGGATTGCCTTGGCAGAGTCAGAAAAAGAATTAGGATTAAATATAACTGATGAACAAATAGCAGAGATGAAAAAATATGTTAACGATATCAACTATGATGTTGCAGCTAAGAGAGAGTTAGAGGTAAGACATGATGTAATGGCTCATGTACATGCATTTGGCGTGCAAGCACCTTTGGCAGCACCTATTATCCATTTAGGAGCAACGTCTGCTTACGTTGGAGATAACACTGATTTAATTCAAATAAAAGATGGATATGAAATCTTAAAGAAAAAATTTATAAATGTATTTAAAAACATGTCTGATTTTGCAATGGAATATAAAGATCTCCCTACCCTTGGATTTACACATTTCCAAGCCGCACAACTTACTACAGTAGGAAAGAGAACTACATTATGGCTACAAAGTTTAATGTTAGATTTCGAAGAGTTAGAATTCAGAATGGAAAATATGAGATTTAGAGGAGTGAAAGGGACAACTGGAACTCAGGCTAGTTTCGAAGAATTATTTAATGGAGATTATGACAAGGTAAAGCAGCTTGATATTATGGTTTCTAAAAAATTAGGTTTTGACAGAAGATTTATGGTAACTGGTCAAACTTATGATAGAAAAATAGATTCAGAAACATTAAATTTATTGTCTAATATAGCTCAAACTGCTCATAAATTAACTAATGATATTAGATTATTACAACATTTAAAAGAGATAGAAGAGCCATTTGGAAAGAAACAAATTGGATCTTCAGCTATGGCCTATAAGAGAAACCCAATGAGAAGTGAAAGAATATCATCATTAGCAAAATTCGTAATAGCTATGCAGCAAAGTACCGCTATGACAGCAGCTACTCAATGGTTTGAAAGAACGTTAGACGATTCAGCAAATAAAAGACTATCTGTACCACAAGCATTTTTAGCAGTAGATTCAATGTTAGTAATTATGCAAAATATCTTCGATGGGATGGTAGTGTATCCAAAAATGATAGAAAAGAGAATTATGTCTGAATTACCATTTATGGCAACTGAATATATCATCATGGAAGGGGTAAAAAATGGTGGAGATAGACAGGAATTACATGAAAGAATAAGAGAACACTCTATGGAAGCAGGAAAACAAGTTAAGATAGAAGGTAAGGATAATGACCTTATTGAAAGAATTTTAGCTGATGAATATTTTAATATAGATAAAGAAAAATTAGTTAAAATATTAGATCCTAAAAACTTTATCGGATTTGCTCCTCAACAAACAGTGGAATTTATAGAGGAAGAGATTAATCCAATTATAAAAAAATATGAAAACTTACTTGGAATGGAAGCTGGCTTAAGAGTATAGTTGTGAAAAGAAATAAAAAAAACGAAAATAAAAAAAGAGAGCTTTATTTAGTAGCCTTTGTGCTACTAGCTCTCTATTTTTCGTTATTTGAAACTATAATTCCAAAACCCTTTCCATGGATGAAATTGGGGTTAGCTAACTTAGCGACAATAATAGTTTTAGTAAAATTTGGAAAAAAGATGGCTTTTGAGGTTTTATTTTTAAGAATTTTTATCCAAGGAATGATGATAGGAACTTTATTTACCCCTGGATTTTTTATAAGTTTGGTATCCGGTGTGATAAGTACAGGAGCCATGTGTTTTTTATATAGTTTAAAAAATCATATAAGTCTTGTGGCAATCAGTATTTTTTCGGCTCTTACTCATAATATAGTACAATTGATAGTGGTATATTTTCTTCTATTTCGAAATGTCGATATTATGGGGAGATCCATATTGATATTTGTCATGATATTTTTAGGGGTAGGAGTAATATCTGGAGGAATTATAGGGGTTATAGCCAGTAGATTAAAATTACGTAGAAGTAAGTAGAAATTAATTTTTTATGGAGGGGTAATTCATGAATTACCCGTACAGGCAAGTGGGAGTATAAAATACAGGGGGATAAGATGCAAAAAAGAAAATATTTTGGAACAGATGGAATAAGAGGAGAAGCTAACAGAGAGTTAACAGTAGATATAGCTATGAGATTAGGCTATGCTCTGGCTTATTATTTAAAGAAAAAAAATCCTAGTAAAAAGAAGATAGATGTAGTTATTGGGAGTGATACTAGAATATCTGGATATATGTTAAGGTCGGCTCTAATGGCTGGATTATCTTCAATGGGTGTTCATATTACCTATGTAGGAGTTTTACCAACTCCTGGTATTGCATATCTTACTCAAGTGAAATCAGCTGACGCAGGAATAATGATATCGGCTTCTCATAATCCGGCTAAGGATAATGGAATAAAAATATTTAGAAGTAACGGTACGAAATTACCGGATGAAATAGAGTTAGAATTAGAAGGTTTAATGGACAACTATGAAGAGATCTCAAAAGAATGTGTAGCAGGAGATAAAGTAGGAAAAGTTCATATGGAAGATGACAACTATTTCTTATATCGAGACTTTTTATTATCTACTGTAAAGGGAGATTTTTCAGGGATGAAAATAATCTTAGATTCAGCTAATGGAGCAGCATTTAAATTAGCTAGATCAATATTTTCAAGGTTAGGAGCAGAGATAGTCTCTATAAATGATCTACCTAATGGAACTAATATAAATGTAAAATGTGGATCTACACACCCAGAAATTTTAGCGAAAGTAGTAGTTGGATATAATGCAGATTTAGGACTAGCATACGATGGAGATGCTGACAGATTGATGGCAGTAGATAAATTTGGAAATATAATAGATGGAGACAAGATCATATCCATATTAGCTTTAAATTTAAAGGAAAAAGATGAGTTAAATAACAACAAGGTAGTGACTACTGTCATGAGTAATATGGGCTTTGAAAAATATCTTGAAAATAAAGGAATTACTTTAGTGAGAGCTAACGTAGGAGATAGATATGTAATAGCTAAGATGAAGGAACAAGGATTAAATCTTGGAGGAGAACAATCAGGACATATAATAATGTCTGATTACAATACTACAGGAGACGGGATATTAGTATCACTAAAATTAGTAGAAGCACTTCGTGACTGTGGTAAATCTATAGATGAATTAGTGTCTGGTATAGTTGATTGGCCTCAAATTTTAATCAATGTAAGGGTAGAAAATTCTAAGAAGAATACTTGGGATAAAAATACTGCAATAAAAGAAATAATAAAGATGAAGGAAAAAGAGATGGATGGATTAGGAAGAGTATTAGTTAGAACTTCCGGAACAGAACCTTTGGTTAGGGTAATGGTAGAAGGTAAAGACAAAACTCAAGTAGATTCAGTAGCAGCAGAGATAGCAGAAGTAGTAAAAAAAGAATTAAAATAACTAAATGAAAAGAGGTTCTTAATAAGGGTCTCTTTTTATCTAATAAGGGCATAAAAAATAAAAACAGAGGATGATGAATATGTATAAAAATTTTTCCAAAGTATACGATATAATGATGGAATATGCAGATTATGATGGATGGAAAGATATCATTGAAGAAAAGATTAGGAGGCATGGTAATTCTTCTAAAACTATATTAGATTTAGGATGTGGGACAGGAGAAGTTCTTCTCAGATTAATTTCTGATTATGAGATGACGGGTGTTGATCTTTCTAAAGAAATGGTAGAAATAGCCAATAGAAAGGTAGATGCCGCATCATTTTATGTACAGGATATGAGGGAATTGAAATTAGATAAAAAACATGATGTCGTTATCTCTCTTTTCGATACAATAAATCATTTAATATCTTTGGAAGGGTTAAAAGAAACTTTTTCTAGTGTATGGAAAAACTTAAATGAAGATGGAATATATATATTTGATGTAGTTACGAGAGAGCTTATGGATGAGATGTTTCCTGGAGGAAACTTTATAGATGATAGGGAAGATATAATGATAATCTGGGAACACGAAGAAGACATAGAGGAAGGAATAGACTATGTAGATACTACTTTTTTTGTAAAACAAAAAAATGGTATGTTTAAAAAAATAACAGAGGAATATGTAAAGAAGATATTTACTGTAAATGAGATAATGATTACTGCTAAAGAGGCAGGATTTGAAGTTTTAGAAGTGGAAGAAAATTTTGAATTAGCAGGGGAAAGAATATTTTTTACACTTAAAAAATTAAAGAATTAAAGAATCTCCGTGTCAAAAAGATCAGGGAGAAAAAAAGGGAGAAGAAATGGATAAAAATAGAAAAAATATCATGATGATATCGTATATCATGTTTGGATATATGGGAATAGCTTTTTTATCCCAAGGATCTTTGAAATTAGAGATGGCAGAAAGTTTTGGAATAACTACATCGAAACTGCAATATTTATTTACAGTATTTTCAACAGCAAGTATGATCACAGTGATTGCCAATAAAGTATTTTTAGAGAGAGTTCCATTGAAATTAGAAGTTATTTTATCTAGTATATTTATATTGGTTGGAACATTTTTTATGATTTTAACAAAAAATGTAAATATATTTATGACGGGATTAATATTATCTGGTTTTGGGATAGGGGTATATATATCTTTGGGGAGTTATTTGATTATAAATACGTTTAGTGAAGATAGAAATGGTAAACTTAATTTTTTACATTTTTCCTATTCGATAAGTGCCGTAGTAACTCCTATAATAGCAGCGGCATTGATTGGGATTAATCTAAGTTGGGATAAGGTATATATGACTCTTTTAACTTTGGTAGGTGTAATTATTTTCTTGGCTTTGAAAACAAATTTTAGTAATATTATCCATGGAGAAGATGAAGAAAATTCATCTCAGTCAGTTATCTGGGATTTAAAAGTATATTTATCGGCAGCAATGCTTTTTTTATATGTTTTTACAGAAATGATATTTTCGTATTGGATAGTAGAGTATATGATAACTAAAGGAGCCTATGGAGGAGAAGCAAAGATCTCACTTTCTATATTTTGGTTATTTATAGCAGTAGGAAGATTGATAGCGGGTAAATTAGGGCATAAATTTAGTGTTATAAATATGGTGATAACTTTATTAGGGATAGCTTTTATATCATACTTTATTTTAATATTTGTTCAAGGGATTTGGATAATCTATATATTTGTAGGCCTTTTGGGATTTGGATTTTCAAGTTTATATCCATCTATCGTAGCCTTAGGAACTGAGGGAAGGAAAAATATAAGCCCTAGTTTGATGACGTTTATAATGACATCTGGATCTGTAGGAGGGATAATGTATTCTCCGATTTCTGGATGGGTAAGTGGTCATTTTAATGTGGCGTTAACTATGGGGATGGGAATAATAACGACTATATTGATGTTATCTATCTCGCTTTTCTTAAAATTTAGGAGGATATAGTTACTGAATTTTAAGGACAAGGAGCCTAAAAAAAAGAAATCAGAGAGTAAAAATGTTTACATTTAACGCTTGGTATGATAGAATTCTTAGTGAATTTAATAACTTTATAAAATTGTATAGTCAATTAATGTAATAAAAACGGATATAAAAGTAAAAAATAGTATTATTTTAATGAAAAATTAATATTTCAAATTAAAAACCAATACTAATGTATTATGATATCAAGGACGGTTTTATTATATACCCCTTGACACAACCGACCAGCAGGTAGTAAAGTATTTGTATGGAAATCTCAGCGGGAGGGTATGTATATGGCTATTAAGAATGACATATTTTATTACTTATCTTTACTGACTCAATTGGGATTAACTATAATATTTAGTATTCTGATATGTATTTTTATCTATAAAGTAGTTGCAAAATTTATAGGTGAAAATATATTTTTATTTATTTTTTTTATTATATTAGGTGTAATAGGTGGATTTTATAATGCTTATCGCCTGATAATGAAAAAGAAATAACTTTATTTTAAGTTTGGCTTAAACCTATAAAAGGTTGACTTTATAGCAGAAAATAGAGTAAATTTATAAAGTGGAAATAAATAAAAAATGAGGTATAACTATGGGAAAAGAATTGAAAATACTGATAAGAAACAGTGTATTAACATCGGCATTGATACTTATATATGGGATAGTAAGTTGGGATAAATTAGTGCTATTGGCTATTTTTGGTGGATCATTAGTTTCACTTTTGACTCTATATATGACCATAAGGGATGCAGAAGTTTCGGTACATAGTTCAAACGCTAACAAATTAACAATATTAGGATATACTAAAAGGTATTTTATATATGGAATATTTCTATACTTAATGGCTAAGTTTTTAGGATTTAGTGGTATTGTAATGGGAGGAATGGGACTTTTAAATGTTAAGTTCAACATATTATTATTTGGTGTTAATGGATTTATAAATAAATTGAAACACAGATTAAAAAATTAACTTCATGAAAGGAGGGTAGTTTTACTATGAGTAAGAAACCAATGAGTTTTAAAGTCTTTGCAGGGGTAGCAATAGTCGTAGCAGTAGTTATAAACTTTGTATTAAAAGTTGCTGTGAAAGCTGGAGCTGTAAGCGTTATCACGCCACCACTAGTTGAAGGACCGAAGGTAGTATTTTTTATACCGACTCCTCATAATTTTTCGTTCGCTATGGAAATGGCAAATGGAGGATATGGGATTCCAGTAACAATCACAGTTGTAACAACATGGGCTTTGATAGCTTTATTTTTCCTATTTTTCAATTGGGGATTAAAAAATCTTGAGATGATACCAGGGAAAAAACAAGCATTTTTTGAAACGTTATATGATGTATATAATAGTTTAGTAACACAAATGTTTGGTAAAAGAGGAAAGGAATTTGTAGTTTATATATCAGCTTTAATAAGTTTTATAGCTATATCGAATATTACATCATTTTTTCCAATTCCAGGATTTAGTACAGCAAATGGACAATTTGTAATCTCACCATTACTTAGATCTCCATCGGCAGACATCAACACAACGTTAGGATTAGCACTTATTACGACATTTATGTTTATATATGTTGCGATTAAAGAAAATGGTATAAAAGGATATGTAGGAGGATTATGTGATCCAACACCAGTTATGTTACCGATGAATATAATCGGAGAATTAGCTAAACCAACTAATATATCTATGCGTTTGTTTGGAAATGCATTTGCAGGAATGGTTATCATGGGACTGTTATATATGGCAGCACCAGCAGTATTACCAGCACCATTACATCTATACTTTGATCTATTTCAAGGTCTAGTACAAAGTTTCGTATTTACCATGTTAACAATGGTATATATTCAAGGATCTATGGCAACAGAAAACTAAGCAATAACAAAAATTATTTATAAAAAATTTCAGGAGGTAAAAAAATTATGGATATGATGACAGCAAAAACAATAATATTAGCAGCGTCTGCTTTAGGTGCTGGGTTAGCAATGATCGCAGGATTAGGGCCAGGAATAGGAGAAGGTTATGCAGCAGGTAAAGCAGTAGAATCTGTAGCAAGACAACCAGAAGCAAAAGGAGATATCATCTCTACAATGGTAATGGGACAAGCAATATCAGAATCAACTGGTATCTACTCATTAGTAATCGCTTTAATATTATTATACGCAAATCCATTCATCGGATTATTAGGATAAACTAACTTAAATCTAATAGATAGGTTTTAGATTAAATTTCTAAGAGAGGAGGTAGTTAGTTTGAACGAGACAATCATGCCAGCAGTAGGTATAGATATTAATCTATTTTGGCAAATAATAAACTTTGTTATACTTATTTTTGTTTTCAAAAAATATTTTCATAAGCCATTGAATGATTTTTTAGAGACAAGAAGAGAAAAAATAGCAGGAGAATTAACTCATGCTAAAAAGGATAGAGAATTAGCAGCTAGCTTAAATGAAGAAGCAGCTATGACAAGAAAAGCAGCAAAATTAGAAGCTAACAAGATAATAACTGTAGCGGAAAAAAAGGCTGAAGAAAGAAAAGAACTTATTCTTAAAGAAACAAATGCTGCGAGAGAAAAGATGATAGCAACTGCAGAAGCAGATATCGCTAAAATGAAATCTCAAGCTACAAAAGAATTACAAGTTGAAGCTACTAAGTTAGCAGCGACATTAGCTGAAAAAATGATCAATGAGAAGATGAACAAAGAACTAGGAGGAAACTTACTAGACCAATTCATTGATGAGGTAGGGGATACTAAATGATAGGAGCTAAAGTAGGAAAAAGATATGCTGTAGCAATCTATGATATTGCCGCAGGAGAAAATAAAGTAACTGAAGTCTATGATACTCTTAATTCTATTATGGAAGCATATTTAGAAAATTTAGAGTTTAAAAATTTAGTAGCTCATCCACTTATTTCAAAAGAAGATAAGAAAACCTTTGTAAAAAAAGTATTTCCTAACTTTGATGAAATTGAGATGGATATAGTAGATTACTTGGTTGATAAAGATAGACTATTAGACATTAAATCTATCGTAGCAGAGTTTTTAAAGATCTATTATGAGAAAAATCAAATAGTAGATGTAGAAGCTACCTTTGCGTTAGAACCTAGTGAAGCACAAAAAGAAAATCTAATTAAAAAATTAGAAGCAAAAACAGGTAAAAAAATAAACTTAACTGTAAAGATAGACAGCTCTATTATCGCAGGTGGAATCCTTAAAATTGGGGACGAAATTACAGACGGTAGTATCAAGAGGCAACTAGAAACTTTATGGAAAAAATAGTGGTAGGAGGTGTACTAGTTGAAAATTAGACCGGAAGAGATCAGTTCTATAATAAGAACTGAGATCGAAAATTATAAAAAATCTTTAGATATAAAAACTTCAGGTTCTGTAGTGGAAGTTGGAGACGGAATTGCTAGAATATACGGTTTAAGCAATGCAAAAGCCGGAGAATTATTAGAATTTCCAAATGGTGTAAGAGGAATGGTTCAAAACCTTGAGGAAAATAACGTAGGTGCGGTACTTTTAGGAGACCCAACTTCAGTTAAAGAAGGGGATGAAGTAAGAGCTACAGGAGAAATAGCATCTGTTCCAGTAGGAGAGGCGTTATTAGGAAGAGTAGTAAATGCACTAGGAGACCCAATAGATGGTAAAGGCGAAATAAAAGCTGAATCTAGAATGAATATAGAAAGAAAAGCTACAGGTATCATTCAAAGAAAACCTGTACATGAGCCAATGCAAACTGGAATCAAGTCAATAGACGGAATGGTTCCAATTGGTAGAGGACAAAGAGAACTTATAATCGGAGATAGACAAACTGGTAAAACAGCAGTAGCTATCGATACAATTATAAATCAAAAAGGTACTGGAGTTAAGTGTGTTTACGTAGCAATTGGTCAAAAAAGATCGACTGTAGTAAATATAGTTAAAAAGTTAGAGGATGCAGGAGCTATGGATAATACTATCGTAGTAGCAGCAACAGCATCTGAAGCAGCTTCATTACAATATATTGCACCATATTCTGGCGTAGCAATGGCAGAATATTTCTCAGAAAAAGGAGAGCACGTTTTAATCATCTATGATGATCTTACTAAACATGCCATCGCCTACAGAGAAATGTCGTTACTATTAAAAAGACCACCAGGTAGAGAAGCATATCCTGGAGACGTTTTCTATCTACATAGTAGATTATTAGAGAGAGCGGCTAAGTTATCAGATGCAATGGGTGGCGGTTCAATCACTGCATTACCAATCATCGAAACTCAAGCTGGAGACGTAGCAGCATATATCCCAACAAACGTAATTTCGATTACAGATGGGCAAATATTCTTAACTACTGACCTATTTAATGCAGGACAAAGACCAGCAGTTGACGCAGGAATATCTGTATCAAGAGTTGGAGGAGCGGCTCAAATTAAAGCTATGAAGCAAGTAGCTTCAAAAGTTAAATTAGAGTTATCTCAGTACGCTGAAGTATTATCTTTCTCACAATTTGGTTCTGACCTTGATAAGGCAACTAAAGCTCAGTTAGAAAGAGGACATAGAATCATGGCAATGTTAAAGCAGGCTCAATATAGACCATATAAAGTAGAAGAGCAAGTAATCTCATTCTATTCTGTAACTAAGGGTCATTTTGATTCAGTTGCATTAGAAGATATCGGTAGATTTGAAAGTGATTTAATAGCTGATTTAAGAAATAATTCTACTGTTTTAGATGAAATAGCAGAAAAGCAAGCTTTAGATAAAGATTTAGAAGCTAAGATAGATAAGGCTATATCGGAATTTAAAGTAAATTTTAGTTAAGTGAGGTGAGATTGTGGCTGCGAATATTAAAGAAATAAAGAGCAGGATCAAAGGAGTACAATCTACCCATAAAATAACTAAGGCAATGGAAGTTGTTTCTTCTACTAAATTTAAGAGATATTCTAAATTAGTAGGAGAATCAAGACCTTATTCAGAAGCCATGGATGGAATATTAAGTAATATTGCAACTGGTATAAAGAATGAGAAAAATTCTTTGTTTGATGGAAAAGCTGAAGTTAAGAAGATAGGAGTTGTACTTATGACTTCTGACAGAGGACTTTGTGGAGGATTTAATTCTCAAGCAAATAAAGCTCTAGAAAGACTAAAAGCAGAAAATCCAGATAAGAAAGTTTCAATAATTGCCGTGGGTAAAAAAGGTAGAGATTATTGTAAAAAAAGAGATTATGATTTAAAAGGTGAATATATTCAGTTAATTCCAGAAAGTATGTTTGATAAAGCCAAAGAAATCAGTGAAAATATTGTTGATTTTTATTTAGAAGATATATTTGATGAAGTTTATATTATATATTCAAAATTTGTCTCAGCTGTAACTTCAGACCTTACGACTAAAAGACTTATTCCTATTGAAAAAGTAGAGAGTGAATCTAATGAACCGTATATTTTTGAACCATCAGCAGAGTATATATTATCGACATTGTTGCCAAAATATCTAAATATAGTATTATATCAAGCTATATTAGATAATACAGCAAGTGAGCATGCAGCTAGAAAAACTGCCATGAAAAGTGCAACAGACAATGCCGAAGAATTAGTAGACGGTTTAACTCTACAATTTAACAGAGCTAGACAAGCTGCTATAACGCAAGAAATTGCGGAAATCGTAAGTGGATCACTGGCACAGCAATAATAATAATAGAGGAGGAGAACTTTGGAAAATAAAGGAACTCTTATACAGATAATAGGACCTGTAGTAGACGTAAAGTTCCCAGGAGATTTACCAAAAATCTATAACGCTATCAAGATAGAGTTAGAAGACGGTAGAATTCTAGTTGCAGAAGTTCAACAACATTTAGGAAACAATGTTGTAAGAGCTGTTGCAATGGACGGAACCGATGGTTTACAAAGGGGAATGAAGGTAACAGATACTGGAGCAGCTATAACTATTCCAGTAGGAAGAGCAGTATTAGGTAGAATCTTAAACGTATTAGGTGAGCCAATCGATGAAGCTGGACCAGTTAACGCTGAAGAGACAGCTCCTATACATAGAGATGCACCAAGCTTTGAAGAACAAGGAACAGGAGTAGAAATTCTTGAGACTGGAATCAAAGTAGTAGACTTATTAGCACCATATTTAAAAGGTGGAAAAATTGGTTTATTTGGTGGAGCAGGAGTAGGAAAAACTGTACTTATCATGGAACTTATCAATAACATTGCTAAGGGACATGGAGGACTTTCTGTATTCGCAGGAGTAGGAGAAAGAACAAGAGAAGGTAGAGACTTATTTGACGAAATGACTGAATCAGGAGTTTTAGATAAAACTTCATTAGTTTATGGTCAAATGAACGAACCACCTGGTGCAAGACAAAGGGTTGCATTAACTGGTCTTACAGTAGCTGAGCATTTTAGAGATAAGGAAGGTCAAGACGTACTATTCTTTATCGATAATATCTTTAGATTTACTCAAGCAGGATCAGAGGTATCAGCATTATTAGGAAGAATGCCTTCTGCCGTTGGATACCAACCAAACTTAGCAAGTGAGATGGGAACTCTTCAAGAGAGAATCACATCTACAAAAACTGGATCTATCACTTCGGTTCAAGCGGTATACGTACCTGCTGATGACCTTACTGACCCAGCTCCAGCAACTACATTTGCCCATCTAGATGCAACAACAGTTTTATCTAGAAGAATCGCATCATTAGGAATCTACCCAGCGGTAGACCCATTAGATTCTACATCTAGAGTACTTGATCCACAAATCGTAGGTCATGAACACTATAAAGCAGCTAGAGACGTACAAGAAGTATTACAAAGATATAAAGAACTTCAAGATATCATCGCAATCTTAGGAATGGATGAATTATCTGATGAAGATAAATTAGCAGTTAGTAGAGCTAGAAAAATCGAAAGATTCTTCTCTCAACCATTTGCTGTAGCAGAACAATTTACTGGAATGTCTGGTAAATATGTACCTGTAAAAGATACTATTAAAGGATTTAAAGAGATCTTAGATGGAGTACATGATGACTTACCTGAGCAAGCTTTCTTATATGTAGGTACTATAGAAGAAGCTATCGCAAAAGGAAGAGACTTAATGAAGGGGGAATAAGATATGGCGACTTTTAAATTAGAAGTTATAACTCCTCTGAAAAAAGTATTAGAAATGGAAGTTGAAAGGGTAATTCTTAGAACTTCTGAAGGTGACATGGGGATATTAGCAAAACATGCTCCCCTAGTTGCAGAATTAGCTGTTGGAGAGATGAAAATAAAAACTGATGCTGGCGAAGAGAGATTCTTTGTAGCTGGTGGTTTTTTAGAAGTTTCTAAAGACAGAACTTTAGTACTAGCTGACGAAGCAATCAATATCAATGATATTGATGTGGAAGTAGCTAGAAAAGAAGCAGAATTAGCTAAGCAAAAGTTAGCTAAATTAAAAGAGGATAGAGACATTGCAGTAACGCAAAAAGCTCTAGAGTCAGCTTTAACTAAAGTAGGAATGGTAGAAGGTAAATAAGTTCAAGTTGAAAAGGAAAGATACCATGGTATCTTTCCTTTTCTATATAATCAATTTTTTAGCTTGACTATTATTTAAGAGAATAAGCTATAAAAAAGGTTTTCTATTTCTATTAGAAAACCTTTTTTATCTAATTTTTTATGATTTTTGTAGCTACTTTATATTTTAATATTTCATCTTTGGTCATTTGATGCATTCCATCAGCAGGAGCAGCGTAGATTGTATACCAGTAAAAATCTTCACTTCCTAACATATAGTTAATATATTCAGCATTAGCTCGATGCTGTGGGTCTTCTTTTGGAATATCTTTAGCTTCAATAGGATCACCGTCACCCATACCTTCCCATGAGTGAACTCCTAGATAAGCTCCCTCTTCTATAGTTCTGTTAACACCACTTAAGAAAAAGTCGGTTCCTCCTGAGGATACTTCACTATCACTATTTAAATAAGTATTTAATCCTTTTTCCCTAACATATTTTCCCATGGGAAAATTAGAGGCATCATCTAATGAACCATCTATATGCTCTAAAACAATTGTTTTAATTTCTGGATTCTCATCGATTAATTTTTTTAGTTGACCAGGTGTCAAACTTGAAATTAAACCTGTCATATATAATTTATCTCCATCTACTCTAAATTTTGTAGAAGGATAGATATAGTTATGTACTAGAACTAGTGTAATAATTTGAACTGTTCGGTTATACCTATAAGCTATTGAAAAAGTTCCTATAAATAAAACTAAAATTCCAATAAATATTTTTGTTTTTAAACCAATTAAAATTTTCATGAATTCCTCCTAATGCTGCTAAGTATTGTTACATCTATATAAGATGAATCTTATTTGGATATTTATAGTAAGAATATCATTAAGATTTGTCCTTATAATCAAATAATACAATTGTGGTGTTAAAGACATAATTATTTATTTTGACTAATTATTTTTAACTGTTCTATTATATGTGGTTTAGCTTCTTCGTAGTCCCAATTCATAAATTCTTCTCTCTTAATTCCTTGAGCTTCAATTCCTTTTATTACAACCCATCCTAAATAATATCCAATCATTGGAGGAGTTTTTTCCCCTAAAGGGTTATTTTTTACATTACTTCCAAACCATTTTTTGTAGTTAATAGGTTTTTTTAGATCTATTGCAGGATTATTTAAATCTTTTAAGAATAATTTTGCATAGTAGTTATTTTGTGTAGGATCATAGAGACCTTTATTACCTAATAAAATATAATCGAAATTTTCATTTTCGCCAATATATCCCGTTCCCCAAACAGCCATACCTTCATCCCATAATTGCCAAAATAGTTTTCCATTTTTCAAATAATTATCAAAAGATTTACTGATTTTATGTCCTCTTATAGTAAAATGGTAATGGTGAAACATTTCGTGTATGGTAAGTGGTTCTATTGGTAACGATTTTCCTTGTAAAAAAAATTCAAAATATTTATCAATTCCTAAACCAAGGTACTCTTTGTTATTTTTAGAAATTTTAGCATAACTTCCACCCCATGTTATACCAGGAGCTATCATTATAGTTATATTAGCTTTATAGTCTGGAGCTCTATTATCATATTTTTTCAAAACCCCTGTAATAGTTTTTTCATATTCATCGTATGTTTTTAAGTATTGATCCATATCTATTTCAGAATACATGGAAAATAATTCTTTTAGAGTTATTTTTCTATTTTCTTTCCATGTAGAACTGTGTTCTTTTCCCCAGACAAAAAAATCATAAAAAACTGGATCTATAGATTCAATATTTTTGTTCCAACTTTTTTCTTGTTCTATAAAATCTTTCCCTTTTGCTTCATCCCAAAAGTTTTCAAAATTATGCTTAAAGTTAATTACTTTAACAGCATATAGATTATTACTAAAAGCAAATAAACCAATTAATCCGATGATACTTAAAAATCTTTTCATAATACTATTGCATGACAAAAATATATAGGTATTTTGTCATACCACCTCCTTTTATTATAATTAAAGTATAACCCTATATGTTATTTTGTTTTTTTCTTTCTAATTAATAAAATGCAAACAGAAATTATTATTAGAATTATATGTACTTCTACATTAGTTTCTAAATCATTAGCTTTTAAAAATAAAGAATTAGAACTATTCCAAAGATAATGAACGATAATTGAAATCCACAGACCAAATCTAATATATATAGACCCTAGTAATATTCCTCCTGCAGCTACTCCTAATATATAGCTTAAACTTATAGGATCACCTAAAAAATAATTAATCATGTGAAGTGCCCCAAAAATAAGAGAGACAATTATTAGAGATAAATATTTATTACATTTTGTTTCTATAAATGTATGTAAAAGGTAGCCTCTAAAAATTATTTCCTCTAATAAAGGTGCTTGAAGGCCAGGTAGTAAACTAGCAAGATTTTTAGAATTTAAATGATAATCTATATTAAGTACTAACAAAAGAACATAGTAAACTATGGAAAATATTATAATTGTTAAAAAAATTGTTAGCAGTGGCTTTGTCTTAAAAAGAAAAATTTTATTTTTCACTCCAAATCTAAAGAAAATTTTTGAGTATAAAAAATTAAGTAGAGTAAAAAAAATAATTGAATAAATAGGTGCAATTATAATAAAATAATCTTTTATCCCCTCAATACTTCTCAAAGAATTTAATGGTATTACTAATGCTAGAAATATAACAATAGAAAAGATGCTTAATAATGTGTAACCAAATATTTTTTTCATTTGTTTCTCCTGTTTATCTTTAGTGTTGAAGAAAAATTATTTCTTGATAATAATATTTATTTTGTCTCCTTCGATAGTTATATTCTTAGATATGTCTTTAAATTCATCTTCAGAAATGGAGTTGGTATTAAATTCTCCATCTTTAGTTATTAGAGTTATATGACCTCTAGAAGTAGAAATTTCATTATTTCCTTCTAATTTATCGATATTAAGTATAAGACTTCCATTGGATGTTTTAATTTTTCCATTCTTCAAAATAATTTTAGAGTTTGCATTAATATGACCATTATGAGTCTCAAGAGTTTTAATGGATGAGGCGTTTATAAGGTCGATAGAACCATTATGAGTTTTTAAACTAACATATCCATTAGAGTTAATAACTGTAATATGACCATTTCGAGTTTTACCGTCTACATTTCCATCAATATTATTGATATAAATTTCTCCATTTCTAGAATTAATATTAGAGTTACCTTTAATGTTAGAGATATTAATACTGCCGTTACGTGTTCTAAAGTTAGAATTTAAAATTAAATCAGAAGCGGTTATAGAACCATTTCTAGATGAGACAGATAATTTCTTGTTAAAGGTTTTTGGTACTTTGACTACAATAGATGTATCTTCATCTTTAGAAAAGAAAGAGAATGGTAAAATACTACGTGGTGGCAGGACCGAAATCTCTAATTCTTTTGATTTTATTTGTTTTTC
>NZ_JBATVM010000156.1:0-5805 GCF_049671765.1 Psychrilyobacter sp. | reverse complement strand
ATATAAGATATTTGATTCTGTCCCATTTTCAAAAATACACCTTGTTCTTCCATCTTTTCTTATTCTTTTTCCTGTTTTAAAGGTTTGCTCTGTTCGAGATATATTTATTTTTTCTAAGAGCATTAATATTCCATTATAGACGTAGTAACTTCCTTCTTTTAAATTATCTTCTCTAAATTCCACTAATCGTCTTTCACCATTAGATAATTGCTTTTGAACCTCTTTAAATTTTTTCTCATAGTCACTAAAGTTTTTACAAGGTTTTCGTTTACCTACAAAATCTGTACATTCCCTTTCATAATTTTTAGGTGTATGTTTAAAATTAAATAAGTCCTCAGATTCATCACTTAATATATCTAAAAAATCAGTTTCTAATAAATCATCTAAAGAATTGATCTCTTTCTCTACTTCTTCTTTTGCTTCTGCTACCTCTAGCAAATTAAACTTGTCACTCGATTTTAGGGACTCGATTTTAATTGTATTTTCTCTAATCCCATTTAATCTTGTATATAACTGATATTCCGAAATATTAGAAATATTTTTTTCAGGCTCTCTATTATTTTTTTCATAAAATTCATTGACCTCTTCAAATGAAATGATAAGCCTATCTTCTGAATTCACTGTGTTTGAATTCTTAGTTTTAACTTCTAATATTCCTAAAGAATCACTATTAAATATATCATTTAAAATTTTTTCTTTATCCATTTTGAGCCTCTCTTTTTTTCGCTTCAGCTTTTCTCTTTTCTTCTTTTAAATAAATAATACATTCTGCCATTCGTTTTTCTAATGGTCTAAGGGAATCTAATCTAGGAGGATTTCCAGTTTCTTTCATAAAAACCTGTATCTTTGGCCATAAAATTCTTGCTTCTTCAAAATCCATAACAATTCTAGTTGCCTCTATAGTTTCATGGATAACTTTAAGAACCTGTTTAGTGACTGATTTTGATAAAATCTCAAAGGCTTCCTGAAATGGATTTATCCTGTCTATTAAATCGATATGTAAGTCATCTATATTTACAAAACTTCCCGCCATTCGAATAAATCTTTTATCCCCTACTTCTTTAATTTCACCACTTTTAACAACTGAATCTATTACTACATGCTGTCGAACTTCTTCAACTTCAGTTTCTGTTAATTCTGGATACTTAACTCTAATAATTTTAGGAATCAGAACCTTATTTATAACCTCTGGGTCTACATTTCCTGGCATCGCTTTTAACATTTGGTTATCTTGTAAAATTTTAGCTTTTAGATCGTTCAAATCTGATTCTAAAATATCTTTTACACGTTTTGTACTAGGTTCTTTTAATCCTCTTATCTTCAATTCTCCAGGTTTGGCTTTGTCTCCATCAAATTTTGTTTTAAATTTAAAATTAGGGGCCAATACTTGTTCCATAAGTAGAGAAGCCGTGATAGCTTTTAGCATATTATTCACCGATAATTTTACTGTATCATCTGTTGCTTCTGGTTGAGCAATTAAATTGGTAAATTGTGCATGAGTTTTATTATTACTATCTCTTGTAGCTCTACCTATAATCTGAATTATTTCAGTTAGTGAACCTCGATATCCCACAGTTAGAGCATGTTCACAGTACGGCCAGTCAAATCCTTCCTTGGCCATACCAAGGGCTATTATAAGATCCATATCCTCTGCACTTTTTATATTTCTCAAATAATTTACAATCATGTCTCTTTCACTCTGTGTATCGTTTACCAAATCAGCTACTTTTATTATTTTTCCATCAGTATTTCTTTTCACATAAATTACACCTGTTTTAGGATCTTGATAATCTATTTCTCCTATTTCATCAATTATAAAATCAACTTCATTATGTTTATCCTTTGTAGATTCTCCAGAATTAACATTTGGAATATGCAATATTGTTTTTTTATTGGTATCTAATATCTCCATTATTGCAGAAGTGTATCTTCCTTGATAAAAATGATATCCTATCCCCAATGATTTTAAATAATCATAACCATTCAATTGTTCATAATAGTTATAAGTAACCTTGGTAAACTTAGATTCATCTTCAGGTTTTAGTATTGGAGTACTATCTCCTCTAAAATAAGAACCTGTCATAGCAACTATATGAGCTGTTGATTTAGCCATTATATCTCTCAGTATTTCTCCTAACTTATTGTCTGCATCTGCTGAAACATGATGAAATTCATCTATAGCAAGAAGAGTATTGTCAAACTTTTCCTCATCTAATCCTTCACATGCAAAACGTAAAGTAGCATGGGTACAGATCAATATAGGTTCTTTATTATCCATAAATTCATGAAAAGCTTTCACCTTACTTCTACTCCCATCACTTCCAGGAGTGCACAAATTATATCTATCATTTGGTTCCCAGTCAGCAAAAAATCCATGAGACTCTAAATCTGTTTTAGCAAATGACCCTCCAATAGATCTTTCAGGAACAGCAACTATAACTTTTTTTATCCCTTGATAAAATAATTTATCTAATGCTAAAAACATTAATGCTCTAGATTTACCAGATGCAGGAGGCGATTTTAATAAAAGATATTGAGCATTCCTTGATTCATAAGCTCTCGATTGCATATCTCTCATTCCCATGTTATTTGTGCTAGTACTTTTCCCTGTATTTTCATAATTTACCCTTACTATATCTGGCATTTTAGCCTCCTTAATATCTTTTATTCGCTTTCTTTTGCCACCATCTTCTCATACATCTTAAATAAGTATTCCAGTCTCTCCTCATCACTTTCAAAAGGTTTTGCTCTATAACAGCTCTCAATAGCCAAATCATTTACTCTGTGAGCCTCTCTTAGTCCTTCTGGCATCTTATCTGGATCATAAAGTTGGCCTAGAGTTTTTTCACTGTGCTTTTCTCTTTCTTCTAAGATTTTGAATACACATTTTGTGAGTTCTTCTTTTTGAGATTTAGTAATTTTAGGAAATGGGAAAGTGTTATAAACTAAAGCAGAAGAATATCGGTAATCTGTTTTTAATCTCCCAGCAGTAGTTCTCATCCATGCCATGTGCATCTGAGAAGTTACTATTCCAAATATAAAAGGTTTCGGATCATATATAGCTTGAGCAGATGCATATATAACTGGATCTGAATCTACAAATCCAATAGGAATATAATTTCTACGTTCTGATGTTGTGCAAGGAATAATAATACAAGGTTTTTGATGATGTCTATCTTCTGCAAACAAATGAGGAGTTTTAGCTAGGATATTAGTTGCTTTCTTTGAACTTTTCAATCGCATTTCTATAACACCATTTAATCTTTCACGTATAACAGGAATATTTTCAACTATTTGTTTATTTTTTTCATCGATATATAAACACCATCTTTCTATATTCTTGATGAATTCCTGTGCACCAATAAATTTTCTTATAATAGGTAATAGCAATAAATTTTGAGATAAAATTTTATACGCCTCTTTATCAAGTATTAAGTGCCCACCATCAGCAGGGATACTACCTTTTATCATTTTAGGCAACCCACTTACCGAAGAGGACCTTCTACCTAAAACTATATTTTCACTTTCTACTAAATAATAATTAATATTGGATACTGTTTTTTTTATGCTACTATTAAATAATAACTTTGGTTTGTTATTAATATTTCTAATTCCTATAATAACAACGGTTACTGCAGCATTTCCTTTTGCACTGTTTGTCCACTTAAAAGATTGAGTAGCAAAAGAAATTTCTAGGTTTTCATTAATTATTAATGGCCAAAAAATACTGACTTGATCTCCTTGGCAAATAGAATTAGTTGTAACAAAAGCATAATTTGCTGTAAATTTTTTAATATATTTTGAAGCTTTAAAAAACCAACAAGATATATAATCAAGTGATTTATAATTTTTCATACCTTCAAAAATATAAGCCATATCAAGTTTATGTTTTTCTTTTTGATTTCGAGTTCCTAAATACGGTGGATTCCCTAAGATATAGATTTCATCACCTACTTTTTTAGGACAAATATCTTCCCAATTTAACCTTGTAGCATTTCCATATACTATCTTACCTGCTTCTTTTAATGGTAAAGTAGCTTGTTTTAATCCAAATTTTTGGAAAGATTCTAAATGCATTTGATGTTCTGCTAACCATAGAGCTAATTTTGCTATTTCATGTGCAAAATCATCTATTTCAATCCCATAAAAATTACTTAACTTAATCCCTGTTGAAGTTAATATCATTTGTCTTTTTGTTATCTCTTCTAAAATTTTCATCTCTAATCTTCTAAGCTCTTTATATGCAATAATTAAAAAATTTCCACTCCCACATGCTGGATCAAAAATTTTAATATTCCTTATTCTTATCAGTAATTTATTTAATTTTTTATTATCTCCACAAGCTGATTCAAATTCTTCATTTAATTCATCTAAAAATAGCGGATTTATTACCTTCATAATATTTGGAACAGAGGTATAGTGCATACCTAAACTCCCTCTTTTATCTTCTAATATAACACCTTGAAACATTGAACCAAATATATCAGGATTGATAGCTGACCAATCTAGTTCCCCACTGTCAATTACCGCCCGTCTTGAATGTTTAGTAAATTTAGGTATTTTTATTTTTTCTTTAAATAGCCCTCCATTTACATATGGAAAATCCTCTAAATATTTAGGTAGATCTTTTCTATCTAACTCATTTGTGTCCAACACTTCAAAAAGTTTTTCTAAATATTTATCTAAATCACTTCCATCTGTTTGAGTGTGTGAACTTATGACATTTGTAAATTGTCCCTTTGAAAATATAGACGTATCTTCAGCAAAAAAACAAAATAACAGTCTTGAAAGGAAAATATTTAACCCGTGAATAAACTCTGGTGTTTCATCTGGATTATCTTTTTTTATCTCATCAAAAAGTTTAGCCATTTTTTCTGCTGCTTTTACATCTGCTGGATTTTCTGCATGATATTCTGCTTTTTCCATTCCTGCCCAAGGTAAGAAAAAATCATAGTGTTTTACTAAATCTTTAAATTTTATATCTAATTTATCCTTTGTTTTAGTATCTATAGCTAAAAATTCTTTGAAATTTGTAACAATTATGAATCTTTCTCCATATTTTATTTGATCTTCTAACTCTGTTATTTCTAGATGAAGATCTCTGTCATAGGTTTCTTTAAAAAATAATTTTTTCTTCCAAATTATCTCATTAACTTTTTTTGATAAATTAGTATTTCCATCTTTAAGTCTCTTTATGGATGCCTTAGGTGATCCATAAGCCAAAAGAAGTTCATATATAAATTCTTTTCCTTCTATTTTTCCATCAATCAATTTTTTTATATTTTTTTCGATTTGATTTATAGTCATTTTCTCTCCTTTAAACTCTTTATAAAAAAGGTGTATGGACCAAATTCTTGTTTGTTACAATTTTAAATTATTCCTTCTATAAAATTTTTCTTTGCTAATCCTTCTAATTCTGAAATAGTTAATTTTTGAAAATCTTTTTTAACCTCTTTGTTATATAAAGAAAACATTATTTCTCCTTTTTCTCTAGTCATAATCTTTCTTTCAGAATTAAAGTATAATTGTTTGTTATCCCCTAATAAATTCCGATAAGAAATCAAAAAGAAGTTTTTTATATTAATATAACTAATATTATCACTTTTATTCAATGCATCAAAATTAAGACTTTGAAGAGAAAGCATGTTAAAATATCCCTTATAAAAAACGCTATTCATTCCTGATTTTTTAGAACCGCTATAATAGTTATTTAAAGGAATTAATTTTGTTTTGAAATTTTGTTTTTCATCTGTATAGGCAATCTCTAAAAAACTTATAATATTTGTATCAAAATAACAGCTGGCC
>NZ_JBATVM010000155.1:0-3513 GCF_049671765.1 Psychrilyobacter sp. | reverse complement strand
TCTCCAGCAAATAACATTCTTCCTAAGAATCCTCTGATGAAACTTTCATGAGGATCAGATGAATATGGTCTTAACCAGTCGATAAGGTCAGTTCCACTGTTTGCTGTGAAGTATTCAGAATTATCTCTAGGCATATAACCTAAAGAAGTAGTTACACCCCAAGTGATACTACCTGAATCAGGCTCTATCTCTCCAGCTAATATTTTGATAAGTGTTGTTTTAACGATGTCGTTTTTAGCTAAAAGAACTACTTTATCTCCAGTATTGATAGTGAATGAAATATTATCTAGAACTTTTACTCCGTCGATAGTTTTAGTTACATTTTCGATTTTCAACATGTTGTTTCCAGCATCTCTTTCAGCTTTAAATTCGATGAATGGATATTTTCTGTTTGAAACTTGCATATCTTCAAACTTTAAGTTATCTAACATTTTTTTTCTTGCTGTTGCTTGATTTGACTTTGAAGCATTGGCACTAAATCTAGCGATGAAGGTCTGTAATTCTTCTCTTTTTTGCTCTAATTTTTTATTTTTATTTCTCATTAATTCTAATACAATTTGACTTGATTCGTACCAGAAATCATAGTTTCCTACGAACATTTTTACTTTACCATAGTCTATATCAGCAATATGAGTACATACTTTATTTAAGAAATGTCTATCATGTGATACTACGATAACAGTGGCATTAAAGTTAGCTAAAAAGTTTTCTAACCAGTTGATAGCATGGATATCCAAACCATTTGTAGGCTCGTCTAATAAAAGTACATCTGGTTCACCAAATAATGCTTGTGCTAAAAGGATCTTAACTCTTTGAGGTTCTGTAAGTTCACTCATTATTCTATAATGAATTGAAGGATCTACTCCTAATCCTGTAAGTAATTTTTCAGCATTAGTCTCAGCAGACCAACCGTCTAATTCCTCGATTCTATCAGTTAAATCTCCAGCTCTTGCATAGTCTTCATCTGTAGCATCTGGTTTTGCATAAAGATCTTCTTGCTCTTTTTTGATAGCAAACAACTCTTTATGTCCCATCATTACTACATTTAAAGCTACTTCATCAGCGTGAGCGAAATGGTCTTGTTGTAAGAAAGATAATCTTTCTCTATGACCTAAGATAACTTCTCCCTCACTAGCGTCGATTTCACCAGCCAAGATTTTTAAGAATGTAGATTTTCCAGCACCGTTAGCTCCAATAAGTCCGTAACAGTTACCAGGTGTAAATTTTATGCTTACATCGTCGAATAATTTTTTTCCAGGGAACATAAGCCCTAAACCACTAGTTGATATCATTTATTAACCTCCAAATTTTTATAAGTTTGATAGATAAATATGATTAAATATCTATATTCAATTATAAAAAATAATTTTTTTATTCGTAACATTATATCATATTTTTCAAGTATTTAGTATATACTATTAGTAGTAAGTCTGTTTATATGATTTACGACAAAAAACTAAAAAATTAACCACAACTAAATGTGAATTTTCATAGATAAAAGATCTAATATAATTTGTGTTAAAAATAAGATTCTTGCAAAAAAATTATAAAAGCCTTATATTACTAAAATAGAAGACTAAAAAATCAAATTAATTATAACTAGGAGTGATGAGATATGTTAGCAGCATTTATAATGGCGGGAGGATCTGGAGAAAGATTCTGGCCCCTATCAACTAAGGAAAGACCCAAGCAGTTATTAAAGTTAATAGATGAAAATAGAAGTTTAATTAGGACGACAGTAGACCGTATACTACCTATCATATCAGCAGATAAAATATTTATTGGAACCAATGCTATCCAAGCAGATGCTATAAGAAAAGAGCTTTCTGATCTGCCATATGACAATATAATTGTGGAACCTGCTTTTAAAGATACTGCTGCTGCCATTGGATATGGAGCAGTTAAGATAAAGGAAAAATTAAAAGATGAAAAAATTACCATGGTGGTTTTAGCTTCGGATCATATTATAAAAAATGAGGATAACTTCAGAAAGAGGATAGTAGGAGCCAGTGAGATAGCCATGGAAACCAATTCCATCATAACATTAGGGATAAAACCTAATAAACCTGAGACAGGATATGGATATATAGAGGTAAAGGAAGCCTATATAGGAGAACCAAGTAAGGTAATAAGGTTCTGGGAAAAACCAAATTTAGAAAGAGCTGAGGAATATGTAGAAGCTGGAAACTACCTTTGGAATAGTGGGATGTTTGTTATAGGACTGGATATGATCATGGGATCATTTGAAAAATATATGCCAAAACATTTTAAAATTTTTAATAAAATCTCAACATTAAAGGATAAAAATTTAGATTCAGAATCTAAAACAGAGGAACTTAAAACTTTATTTGAGAAGTTTGAAAAGATCTCTATCGATTTTGGAATTATGGAAAAAGCTCAAAATATTCAAGTAATACCCGTGGATTTTGGTTGGAATGACGTAGGAAGTTACCCTGCTCTAGATGAGGTATTAGAACACAATGAAAATGGAACTGTAAATAGAGCCAACGAACTCATTGAGATTGGAAGTAAGAACAATATAATTATAGGGACGAAAAAAATAATAGCTACAATCGGATTAGAAGATTTGGTAGTAGTAGAAACTAAAGATGCTCTTTTGGTATGTAAAAAAGAGAGAGCACAGGATATAAAGAAGGTATTGAAGGAGATAGCAGAGAGAGAAAAGATTAATTAACTCCTCCTTTTTATGGTCCCTCTTTAAAAAAGAGGGGCTGAGGTAGAAGTGAAAGTTATGAAAAGAAGACCTCTTCCTTTTGATGGTATTTTCCACGAATATTAAAATTAAGTATAATTAAAACTTAATTTTAAATGTGGACCAATAAAGGAGAAACTAAAGTAGAGGTGAGAGGTTAAAAAAGTTCTAAATGGTGAAAGCGAAAATAGGAGGATCTAAGTTGGAGCAAGCAATTAAAGAAATAGAAAAGCTAAGTGAATTTGTTGAGTATGTAGAAAAATTACCAGAAGGATTTATTTTATCAAGAGGACAATCTAAAAGTTATAAATTACTGCCAACGTCTTTAAGAAAAGATGATGTTGGAAACAGGATATTTTCAAAACAATCTATAAATCATTTTTTAAAAGAATTTAAAATTAATTCATATAATTATTTAGATAACCCTTGGGATATAAAGAATGATGGCGAGTGGATGATTATGGCTCAACATTATGGAATACCAACAAGATTACTAGATTTTACATATTCTCATATGATATCTTTAATGTTTGCGATTGAAAAATCATTTAATGGTTGTGATAACTGTAATGCAGAAGTTTGGTTTTTAAATCCTACAAAATTAAATTTGAAATATGCAAAACGAGATGAAATTTTTAATTTGAACGATACAAAAATACAAGCAATAGAAGATTATAATGGACCTGTAGTAGTAAAAGGAAGGAAGTTAAATAGTAGAATCAATTCACAAAACGGATTGTTTGTTTATTTTCAAAATGAGTGTAATGAATTGGAAAGTTTAGCAGATGAAAGTATTTTAA
>NZ_JBATVM010000154.1:0-21817 GCF_049671765.1 Psychrilyobacter sp. | reverse complement strand
TATTTTTTATCTCTATAAAAAGTTTTTGCCTATCATTTTTTGATCCTGCTATAAGTCGTATCTTAACCTATGTAGATAAAGACGGAGCCAATAACTATGCTTTCATTCGTGGAATAACAGAAGAACATCAAAAGAGAAGAGAAAAATTTCTTTCCCTTGGGATTGTGGCATCATCCGTTGAACCTCGATTAAATGATAAATCTTCTTATTCCACTGTAATTCCTTTAATAAATGCTAGATATAATAACTTTTATACCTTTGGAGGTATCTATAACGGATATACCTTCTATGAAGGTAATAAATTAAATTTAAATTTTAGTGCTGAGTATAGATTTGTCGGCCATACAAACGAGGATTTTGACTCCTACTTAAAAGAACTTTCTGATGAAAGTAATCCTATCATGACGGGAATTGGAGGCAGTTACCAAATTGGTTATATTCTTTTAACTAGTGGGATCAAACATAATATTCGTGGAAACAGTAATGAAAATACTGCATCTATAGGAGTTTTAGGAGGTATCCCTTTTAAAAAATTTATTATTCTCGGGTTTTTAAGTTATGAGATCATGAGTAATTCCTATACCAATCGATATTTTTCTACATCTATGTCTAATAAATCTAAAAATTTATCTTATAATATAGATGGATTTGGTAGCGCCATAAGATTCACAACTGTCATAGCTTATAGTTTGAACCGAAATATTGATTTATTTTCATACTATTATATAGAGTCTCTTTCAGATAATATAATAAAAAGCCCCCTTGTAAAAGGGAGCAATCCTAGTATGATAGGTTTAGGAGCAACCTATACTTTCTAATTTTTTTAGTTCTTTTTACCTGAATTCCATGCAGGTATTAAAAGTAGCATAGCTATTACTGCTGAGGCTATTAACATCATAAAATATACATTCCATGAATAATTATCTAAAACATATCCTACACCTAATTCAGAACCTGTGGCTCCTATAAAGTATCCAAATAGCCCTGTCCAACCTGCTGACATTCCAGCACTATCATCTTTGGCAATGTCTACTGCTGCGATCCCTATAGCTGCTACTGGAAAATATATTAAAGCTCCTATAAGTGAGATTGCTATATTTATTATTATCATATTATCTGTCATCCAATAAGTTGTTACTAATAAAGCTGATAGTAATAAGCAAATCATAATTAAAGGGGTTCTTCTACCCTTGAAAACTTTATCCGATACCCATCCTAACAATATAGTTCCTGGTATCGCTGCAAATTCAAACATGAAAAATGAAAATCCTGCTTCCTTTATGTTGATTCCCTTATATTGAACCAAGTACACAGAGATCCAATCCAATGTTCCATATCTAAGAAAATAGATAAAAGCATTTGATAGTGCCAAAGACCATAGAACTTTATTTTTCAAAATATCTTCCATAAAAATTTGTTTAGAACTTCTCTTACTTTTTATTTTTACATCTTCTTTTATAATTTCTCCATGATACTCTCTTACAGATGGCAATCCTAATGATTCAGGATTATCTCTCAAGAATACCATTGTCAAAATACCAGCTATTATAGATATAATTCCTGGTAAGAAAAATAACCCTCTCCAGCTCCCTGAAAACATAGTTACACCTATTATTACTACGAATGGAATCAACATAGCTCCTACATTATGAGCTGTATTCCAAACAGACATCCATGTTCCTCTTTCTTCATCAGAAAACCATACTTTCATTGTTTTCCCACATGGAGGCCATCCCATAGATTGAACCCAACCATTTATAGTCCAAAGAACAGTAAAGGCTATAATACTATTAACACTTCCAAACATTATATTCACTATTCCTGCCAAAATAAGTCCAAATCCCATAAAATATCTAGGATTCATTTTATCCGATACTCCACCCATAATAAATTTTCCGAATCCATAAGCTAAAGGCATTCCTGCTGCTATTGCTCCAACTTGAAGTTTAGTATATCCTAGTTGTTCAATCAAATATGGTTTTGCAAATGAAAGGTTTTTCCTTGTTATATAAAAAATTGCATACCCTACAAATATTGTGATAAAAACTTGCCATTTATATTTGGTATACTCCTTATCTACATTTTTAGTGTCGACACCAATAGCTCCTCCGACCGATTTAAAAAAATTACTCATGTTTCCTTCCCCCTATATATTTTTATCCCATTTGCTTTTATTATTTTTAAAGTAATATTTCAAAAAAAAATAAAAGAGAGGACTAGCTTATTAGCTAATCATCTCCTCCTCTCTTTTTCTCTTCAGGATATTTAGTTTACACATATTTATACCGCATACAGAACATTTTGTCAATAAATAATATTGTGATTTAATTATTTAAGTACTGTTTTTTCAAATTAAATTTTCAAATAATAACAAATAAATAACATTTAAAACTAAATAAAACTTAAATAAAATAATAATTATAGTTATTTTATTATTAAAAATATAGCTATATCAAAATGAAACACTGTATCAAAAAGAGAGGAAAATCTTTATAAGATTTTCGTCTCTTTTTGATATCTATAAACTTTTATCTAGTATAAAAACTTAATTCTTTTTTCCCGTATCTTCTTTCATCTGCCTTTTTAAATTCCGATATAGTTTCACTCATATCTTCTAATATATGATGTTCTGCTATTATTAATCCATTTTCAGCTAATATTCCCGTTTCAGATATTTTTTCAAGTACCTTAGTACACACATTGTCTTTGTATGGAGGGTCAAGGAATATAATATCAAATTTCTCTCTTTTTTTTCCTAGAATTGTAAGAGCTCTCAAAGTTTCATTTTTATATGCTCGACACTGATCTTCAAATCCTAAATTATTTACATTTTCTATGATTACTCTAAGGGCATCTTTTTCCTTCTCTATCATTACAGCTCTTGAAGCACCACGACTTATTGCTTCCAAAGCTATATTTCCAGTTCCACTAAATAAATCTAATACTTTAGCTTCACTTATATAGGGAGCAATCATTGAAAATAATGATTCCTTTACCCTGTCTGTAGTTGGTCTAGTATCAAATCCATCTCTACATTTTATATTTTTACCCTTAGCACTTCCAGCTATTATTCTCATATTTCCATACCTCTTCTTTTTATTCTTTTTTTATTCCCCTCTCTTACCTATCAGCGTTCTTTCCCTTGACATCGTAAAAAATATATTTACTAAATATGTTTTTTCGTACTTGTCAATTAAGAGAAAGACTTTCACCTATATTTGCTTTGTTACTCCCTACGAGGGTCTACATTTAAAATCAAGTTTTAAAATAAACTTGGTTTTAATACTCGTAGAATCCCATAAGAAGATGAAGATTAGTATATAAACATTGCATCTCCAAAACTAAAAAATTCATACTTTTCTTTTACAGCTTCTTTATAAACATCAAAGATAAAATCTTTTTCAGATAGTGCTGAAACCAACATAAGTAGTGTTGATTTTGGTAGATGAAAGTTTGTAATCAATGCATCCACTATTTTAAACTCATATCCCGGATATATAAATATCTCTGTATCTCCAGAAGTTGCTATTAATTTGCCGCAGCTATCCGTTGCTGATTCTAGTGTCCTTACAGAGGTTGTCCCTACTGCTACGATTCTTCTTCCTTCTTCCTTTGCTCTATTCACAACTTCTGCTGTTTTTTCTGGTACTTCAAATGTTTCAGAATGCATCTTATGATCTAATACATTTTCAGTTTGAACAGGTCTAAATGTACCTAGTCCAACTTCTAAATATACATCTACTATTTCCACACCTTTTTCGGCTATTTTTTCAAATAATTCCTCGGTAAAATGCAGTCCCGCTGTAGGAGCTGCTACCGATTCACCTTTTTCAGCATAAACAGTTTGATATCTATCTCCATCTTCTAATTTTTCTGTAATATATGGTGGTAAAGGCATCTGCCCTAATTCATGAATAATTTCTTCGAAAACTCCATCAAAAGAAAATTCTAAAATTCTGTTCCCATCATCCTTTACCTCTTTTAAAGTAGCTTTTAATTGTCCATGACCAAATATTATAGTTTGATCTAACTTTAATTTTTTAGCACGTCTTACTAAACATTCCCATCTATTTAATTCTAGCCTTTTTAATAAAAAGACTTCCATCACTGCTCCACTTTCTTTTTTTCCTATAAGCCTTGCAGGGATTACCTTAGTAGAATTTCGAACAAGAACATCTCCTTTATTTAGATAATCTAAAATATTATAGAATTTTTTATGCTCTATCTCTTTTTTAGTTTTATCTACAACTAATAATCTAGAATGATCACGAGGTGTTGTAGGAGTTTGACCTATTAATCCTTCTGGCAAATGATAGTCATAATCTGATAACAATATTTCTTCTTTATTTTTTTCTTGAATCTCTTCTTTCTTATTATTCAATTTCTATACCTCTTTCTCGACTCTTCCTTTTTATACGTTTTCCTTTTGACATCGTTGATTTCTTATAACAAGAAGAAATTTAAGATGTCAATTGGAAAAACACCAACAAGGAAAGAATTATTTTGTTTGTAACATATTCCATAGTTCTGAATCTGTAGACAAGATTACTTTAGTTTTACTATCCATAACCTTCTCATATGCTTCTAATGTTTTCATGAATTTATAAAATTCAGGATCTCTGTTATATGCATCTGCATATATTACTAATGCTTGAGCATCTCCTTCACCTTTTAATTCTTCTGATTTTCTATAAGCTTCTGCTAATATTATAGTTTTTTCTTGATCAGCTTGAGAAGTGATTTCTAGTGATTTTTCTCTTCCTTCAGCTCTATATTTTTTAGCTTGTTGATTTCTTTCAGCTTCCATTCTTTTGTAGATATTTTGTTCGTTTTCCTTGGGTAATTCGACCCTTTTTATCCTTACATCTACTATCTCAATCCCTGAAGACTTAGCTTTACTTTTACTTTCCGCAGTTACATTTTCCATAATAAGATCTCTCTTTGAAGAAATTATTTCAGATAGAGTATATTTTCCCATCTCTCTTCGTAGTTCAGAATATACAATATCATCTAATCTAGCTTGAGCTCCTGCGATATTTTGTACACTTTGTAAAAATAATAGAGGATCAGTGATTCTCCACCTAGCATAGTTATCTATTACTATACTTTTTTTGCCTTTAATTATAATTCCCTTAGGTGCTGCATCATAGTTTAATAATCTCTTATCAAAATATCTAACATCATCAACAAATGGAAGTTTAACATATAATCCAGGTTCCGTTACTACTTCTTTTGGTTTTCCCAATCTAATTACAACGGCATTTTCAATCTCTGAAACTTGAAATAAAGATGTAGACGATACTATTACAATTAATGCTAGAATACTAATTATTATTTTTTTCATTAGCTTCCACACCTCCTCCAATTAAGTTTATAATACTTCCTTTTAATTTAGGATCTATTATTATTTTTTCAATTCCTGGCATTGTTTTTTCCATAGTTTCTAAATACATTCTTGTTTTTGTAACTTCTTTACCCAATGAATATTTTTCACTTAATTTTATAAATTTAGCTACATCTCCTTGAGATTCTTTGACCCTTTTTTCTTTATAAGCTTCTGCTCTATTTATCATTTGAGATGCTTGCCCACGAGCATTAGGAATAATATCGTTTCTATAACCATCAGCTTCATTTATAAATCTAGCTCTATCTTCACGAGCATTTGCTACCTCTTTAAAAGCTTGCATAACTTCTTCAGGAGGTCCTACATCTTGTAGTTGTAATCCTATTATCATTATTCCAGTTCCATAACTATCTAATATTTCCTTTAATTTTTCACGGGTTTCCTCTTGAATTCCCTCTTTTCCAACTGTCAGAGTTTCCTCTATCCCCTTACTTCCAACTACCTGTCTAAGAGATGATTCAGATGCACTCTTTATCGTTTCGTATTGATCTCTTACGTTGAATATATAATCTTTTAAATTGCTAATTTTGTATTGAACACTAAAATCAACATCGATCATATTTTCATCACCTGTAAACATAAGTGATTCTTCTGGAATGTTTTGATATCTTGCAGGTGGTCCAGCCTCAACAGTTTCAAATCCTATCTCTACTCTATAAACTTTCGTTGTCTTTACAACATATCTCTTCCCAATTGGGGTAGGGAAATACCAATGCATTCCTGGCCCTACAGTTTTAGTATATTTTCCAAATCTAAGAAGTACTGCCTCCTCGTCTGGTCCTACTTGATAGATACCAGTTCCTAAAAAAACAAGGAATAATAATATTATTATTCCACCTAATCCACCCTTTAAATGGTTTCTAGTTGGCTTCTTTGACTTTCCTCCCCTTGGAGGTTCATCTTGATCGTTTCTTTCCTCTTTCCTACCGTAAAATATTTCCTTTATGAATCGTTTAACGTCTTCTAAATCGTCGAATCTTATTTCTCCCATAACACTCCCCCTTGACGGCTATAAACCGACTAAATAATGGATAACTAAGTTGTAAAATCTTTTGAAATCGTAAATAATAATCAAAAATAAACAAAATTTATTTTATCTATTCAGTTTTCCAATTACCATTCTTTCGTGTTCTGCATAATCATAATATACCTCTACATTTAAAAAATCATTTTTTTCCATTATTTTTTTTACTGCTTTCCCTTGATTATATCCTATTTCAAAGGCTAAATATCCACCTTTTACTAAGTGGTCAGGGGCATTTTTAGAAATCTCCTCATAAAAATATAATCCATTATTAGGAGCAGTCAGAGCTAATTTAGGCTCATATTTCAAGACCTTCTCCTCCAACACTTCATATTCATAATCTGGTATATAAGGTGGATTAGAAACTATTAAATTAAATTTCTTATATTCTACATCTTTTAGTATATCAGATTTAATAAATTTTACATTGGTAGCATCATTTTCTAACTTATTTTTATTAGCTACATTCAGAGCTTTCTCACTAATATCAACTCCTAAAACCATAGATTTAGGGAGTTTTTTCCCTAAACTTATAGATATAGCTCCACTACCACTACCTATATCTAATATCTTCGGTTCTTCTATTTTATCCATTAATTTTATACATCTTTCTACCAATAATTCAGTTTCAGATCGTGGAATAAGTACCGATTCATCTACATAAAATTTATAACCATAAAACTCTTCAAATCCTAAAACATACTGGAGAGGTTTCTTGTTTTTACCTATTTCTACGAGCATTCTTCGTATCTCTTTTTTTTCTTCCTCTGTTATTCCCCTTTCAAACTTTAGTGTCATCTCCATTCTAGAAACTTTTAAAATATAACTAAATACATGTTCTGCATCTAATTTAGCTTCTTTAGATCCATATTTTTTTAGATATATTATACTTTTAGTCAAAAGTTCTAAAAATTCTTTCCTGTAAGTTTTTTCAATTTTAGCTCTGTCTAAATCTATAGTAATTTTATTATCTTTATTTTCTATCTTTTCTTCCTTTAATAGTTCATCAAATCCAATTTTTTTCTTTATCATTTGTAATATATATCTTTTAATCCTAATTCTCTCATCATCTACGAGGGGTCTATCATATTCTGCATAAAGTAATATCCTGTCAATAGATAACACGTAAGAAATCACCTTTTCTGCTTCTAATCTAGGTTTAGAAAAGGAGTATTTCTTAAAATACTCCTCACTCCATCTCAATATATCGAGTAGATTTTTCATTAATCTACCATACTTTGTAGTTGATCTGCTTGATCAAATGTGATTAATCCATCGATTATTTCATCTATGTCTCCATCTAAGATATAGTCTAACTTATGAACTGTTAATTTGATTCTATGATCCGTTACTCTTCCTTGTGGGAAATTATAAGTTCTAATTTTTTCAGATCTAGCACCAGTTCCTACCTGTAACTTTCTATTCCCTTCGACTTCTGATCTCTGCTTTTCAACCTCAGATTCAAATAATTTAGCTGCTAATAATTTCATAGCTTGCTCTCTATTTTTCAATTGTGATCTACCATCTTGACACTGAACAACTGTTCCAGTAGGCATATGAGTGATTCTTACTGCCGAGTCTGTCGTGTTAACGTGCTGACCTCCTGACCCTCCTGCTCTATATGTATCTATCTTAAGATCCCCTGTTTTTATGTCAACTTGTGTTACATCATCTATTTCAGGTAGGATTGCTACTGTAATTGTCGAAGTATGGATTCTTCCTGAACCTTCTGTAGCTGGTACTCTTTGTACTCTATGTACTCCAGATTCAAATTTTAATCTAGAATAAGCTCCTTGACCTTTGATTAAAAAGATTACCTCTTTTAATCCGCCTACACCAATTTCATTTTTTTCCATTATTTCTATCTTCCATTTTCTTCTCTCTGCATATCTACTATACATTCTGAAAATATCTCCAGCGAATAAAGCAGCTTCATCTCCACCTGCTCCACCTCTTATCTCTACAATTACATTTTTATCATCGTTAGGATCTTTTGGGAGTAATAAGAATTTCATATCCTCTTCCATCCCAGGTAATTTATCCTCTATTTCACTTTTTTCTTCTAACATCATTTCTTTCATTTCGTCATCTTTTTCTTCTTTTAAATTTACTTTAATAAATTCTAACTCCTCTAAGTACCCTCTGTATTCTTTGTATTTCAATACAATTTCTTCCATATCATTTATAGCTTTATTGTATTCGATCATCCTCTTGTGATCTGCTGCTACCTCTGGAGTTGCTAATAATGCATTTAATTCATCATATTTTTTTGCTACGTCATCTAATTTTTTAAACATCTATTCATCCCTTCCTACAACTTTATTTTTTTATAATATCTATTATTTATTATTTATTTTGCCTTGAATAATCTAGTGATTTAAAGCTTTAAAATTCAAGACTTTAACTTGTAAAGTATACCATAATATGTTATTAAAAACAATTTTCCCTTATATTAAGGGAAATTTTTAAATCATATTTTAATAAAATACTAATTTTTAAGTACTTCAATATTTATTATTGACATATCAATAAATATGGTTTATACTTTTTACAAATAGATTATAAGGAGTAAGATTATGTTTAAATTAATTATGACTTTTCAAAATAATAATAATAATAATAATAATAATAATAATATGAGGGGATTTGTATATAGATAACGTTTAGTTATCTTTAGGCAAATCCATTTTGTGATAACAACAAAATGCAGATGCCTAGAACCCCTCAATGAAACTATAAGGGAACCCATCAAGGCAATTTGCTTTGATGGGTTTTTTAATTTATTTCACTTTTTTACCTTAATAATCTTAAACAACTAAATTCAGGAGGACAATCATGAAAGAAGCAACAGGCAAATACGAAAGCAAATTATCACTATTAGAAACAGAGGTAGCAATCAAGAAACTTAAGGATTTTTTTCAAAGTTCATTATCCTACGAACTTAACTTAACTAGAGTTTCAGCACCTTTATTCGTAAGAAAGACATCTGGATTAAACGATGATCTTAACGGAATTGATAAAGCTGTATCTTTTTCAACTGAACATGAAGAAAGATTAGAGATTGTTCATTCACTAGCAAAGTGGAAAAGAATGGCACTATATAGATATGGTTTTGAATGTCATACAGGTTTATACGCTGATATGAACGCCATAAGAAAACATGAGGATCTTTCTGCGATCCACTCTCTATACGTAGATCAATGGGATTGGGAAAAAATAATTTTAGAAGAGGAAAGAAATATCTCTAAACTTAAGAATGTAGTTGACAGAATATATAAAGCCTTTAAAAAAACAGAAAGCTATATAAAGAGAGAGTATCCAGTTCTTACTCTTAGCTTACCTGAAGAGATCCATTACGTTACAGCTCTTGAATTAGAAGAACAATACCCTAAACTTACTCCTAAAGAAAGAGAACATGCTGTTACTAAAGAATATGGTGCTGTATTTATTGTTGGAATCGGAGATACCCTTCCTTCCGGAGAACGTCATGATGATCGTGCTCCAGACTACGATGATTGGTCATTAAACGGAGATATCTTATTCTGGAACCCTATATTAGGCAAATCTTTAGAACTATCTTCTATGGGAATCAGAGTAGATAAAAAAGCTCTATTAGATCAATTGGAAAAAACTGATACTATGTGGAAAAAAGACCTCGATTTTCATAAATCACTTCTAGAAGGAAAGCTTCCTTTCACTATAGGGGGGGGAATAGGACAATCTAGAATCTGTATGTATTTCTTAGAAAAAGCACATATTGGAGAGGTTCAGTCATCTTCATGGCCTACTCATATTATTGAGGACTGCGAAGAAAAAGGAATTGAATTACTATAAAAAGCCAAAAAGGATACCCCTCCTAAAATTTAGGAAGGGTATCCTTTTTTTTTATCTATATTTTACTTTTAAATTTAAACTCAGTTTAAAGATCTATTCCTTCACCCTCAGGGTTTTTAAATTCAGGATAGATTCTTTTTACTTCCCCTGTTGTTGCTGGGTTTTCCTTAAATTTAGTCACATCAATCTCTGAATTATTATTTTCATCAGTTACTATCTCAGCAGTTATCTGAATGTATATTTGTCTAACGTTATTTTCAGTTCCAGTATTTCTAAATAAAGTTCCCAAAACAGGGATATCTCCTAAGATAGGGATTTTATTTATAGTTTCTTTTACTTCTGTCCTTTTTAATCCCCCTATAAATATTACATCTCCATCCCGTACTTGAACCTTCGTATTAATATTACTTTGCTTTTTAGCTCCACCATCTTTATTATATGTCTCCGCTTCATTGGGGTCACTAGACGATCCAGCTTTAACTAAATCAAAACGACTGACCTCAGAACTAATCTCAAGAATTATTGTATCAGGTTCATCCAATCCTTCCCTTATTGTAGGAATAACGGCAAATATTGTTCCTGCTTCTTTAAATATAGGTTCCTTTGTCCTATTGTTATCATCATCTGATTCCTCTTTTTCTCCTACTATTACTTCTTCAATCACTTTAAATTCAGCCAACTCACCATTTACAACAACTACAGATGGAACCGAAGATATTGAAAGGTCATCAGTCTGTTGCAATAAATTTATAGAAAGATCGAGTAAATTTTTACCATCATTAAATATATCAATAAACTTTAATGCTCCATTTATTCCATCAAATCCTATACTTCCACCCTCTGTATTTCGCCCTAAAAGATTAGTTCTAGATTTAGCTATATCACTATCTTTGTTAGAAAATAACCAGTTAAATCCAAGATCTTCCATTAAATCGTCACTTGTATCTAAGACCTGAGCGGTTATTCTTACTTGTTTTACAGGACGATCCATATCATCTATTAATTTTTTAGCGGTATCTATATTGTCTTTGTCCCCTTTTAATACCAACATATGTAATTTGGGAAATGCCGTCACTCTCATAGTTTCTCCCAAGATAGAGTCTACTACACCTTTTATATCTTCAGCAAAAGCGTGCTTTAACTGGATCCTTTCTGTAATAACATCTACACCATCTAAAGATTTCCTACTTCCCAATTCCTTTTCTCTCATTCCTTTTTCTTTTCTAGCTACAACTAATCCCTCTTTATTTTTTTTATCTAAAATAATATCTATATTAGTTATTTTATTTTGCTTAATATCAACTACTTCACTAGATATAGCATACCCATTTTTTTCTAATTTTAATATATAGATACCAGGTCTTATATTATCATAGATAAATATTCCTCCAACCTCTGTTCTTATAGATTTATATCCACTATCTACTAAAGTTACTCTTACATCTTCTAGGCCTTGATCATTGCTACCTTCTATCTTACCTATTAGTGTAGTGACCCCCTTTCCTGTATTAGTCAGCATAATTATTTTTCCTATATATACTTCTTCCAACCCATTTGTCACCTTTATAATATCCAATACTTCCCTTAAAGGCTGTCCCTTATTTATATATAGGTCTATTATCACATCTTTAACCTCTGAATCTGCTACCATGGTTACTTTTGTCACCTTAGACATCAAAGCTAAGGCATCGGATAATTTAGTTCCGTTAAAGTCCATATCCTCCTCAAAATTTGATTGTGGTAATTTTTTTATTGTAACTCCAAAAGCTGTAACACCTACGGTAAAAATTACAAGCAGTATAAAAATATATTTCTTCATATAATCACCTTTCCCTTAAGTATAGGGGAACGGCTTTACCATTCTTCCCCTGTTTTATTTCTATTTTATCCTTAAATACTTTAATATAATAAGTAACATCTTCTATTTCAATCATTTTAAAGCCACTTACTATAGCTCTATTTTTAGAACCATTTTCTAAATAATAGACTACTGCCGAATTAACTCCATTTTGCGTTATCAACATAGTTGGCTTAAACCTTGCTTCCACATATGCTTTGAATTCGTCATAATTTCTAGAAAATTCTTTTTTATCTTCTGTAAACATATTCTCATCATCACCATAATAAATTTCAATTCCTTCATTATAAATTTTATCAGAAAGATATTTAGATAATGGATTCACTTCTTCTTGTACTTCTATTGCAGGAGGCGTCGCTACTTTCACCACTTCTATTAACTCTTTTTTTATTGGTATATCCACCTCTTTTTCTTCTTCTTTTTTTCCACAGGAGATAAGAATGAACCCTATAAATGTTATAAATAATATTTTAGTTTTCATCATTACCCCCCTTTTTTTTATTGGTAATATTGTAATATCCTAGCTTAAATTTAACTTCTATCATTCCTGTTTTAATATCATCTATATTAAATGGTTTACTTACAACCTCTAACCTACTTTTTTTCAAAGTAAGGAGAGTTTTAGAATTTTCCAAGTAATAAAAAAACAATGCTACATCTCTACCATTTCCCATTATTTTATATGGTATCATATTTCTTTTATATTCTTTATTTCCTTCAATTTCAACAGATTCAGTTTTTCCGATTTCTAATAATTCAATATTTAGATGATTTAATATATATTGTACCATCTGCTTTAGTCTAGCCTCATCTTTAAAGCTATACCGTCTAAATTCTTCTAGCAGCTCTTCTAATCTATACTTTTGATCGGCTCTTTCTAATTTTATTTTTTCATATTTTTTTTCAAATAACTTTAAATTTTGTTCAGTTAATACCTTCTCATGCTGAACTTCCAATAGTTCCTCTTTTTTATCAAAAATCCTACCTATAGGCGATATTAGCAAGAAAAAAATAAGTGAAATTATACCAATAATCATTCCTATTACTAAGATTAATTTACTTCGCTTTTTATCAATATTAATATTTATCTCTTTCCCAAATAAATCCATATAACTCAACCCCTAATTATATATTAGTATCTATTTTAATACTAATATATATTCAAATTCATTTATTTTTCCCCCATACTTACTTGCTTTTTTCAAATAATTTAAAGTTACACTCTTATACAATTTACTATCTAACATCCTTTCTTCAAAAAAATAAGCGTTGTCTTCTGAACTCTTTAATTGATTATCTTTAAAAGAAAAACCTTTTATTCTTACCACTTTGCCTTCATAAATCAAACTATTAATCCATACATTTTTAGGAACATTTTCATCCAATGAATGAAAAATTTCTGATACCCTTAGATTTTTTTGAGAGAATATATCCTCTATAATCTCTATTTCCACACCTAAATTAGTTTCTTTTTCTGAATTTATAGTTAATTCTTTTATCCTTTTATTTTTTTCTGCTATCTCTACCTTTTCTATACTAATTTTTTTTTGGACAGATTCTTCTATCCTTTCAACCCCAAAAGATGTTAAGTAAATAATTAAAAAGATACCGATAAAGATCCCTAAACACTTCCTAAAATATTCCTCAATTTCTAATCTATTTTTGTATTTTTTGGTTAAAAAATTCATTTGGTTCATCTATACCACCTCTTTTATTAACGCTCCCATGAGAGTCGTTATTTTAAAAGTCGATAATAGGTCCTTGTCCTCTAAGTTTTTATAATCTAAATTTAATAAGTTCAAATCTATCTCCTCACAGGGGAGGTCAAAAGCATCATCAAAATAAGGTTTAAATCCTTGCATAAGAGCTCCTCCTCCAGTTAATAAGATCTTACTTATCTTTCCTTCAGGCAAATTAGTATTAAAATATTCCAATGAATTTCCTATCTGAGTAGTTAATTCATTTACTACTAGTGTCAAATCTTTAAACATTGACATCTCACTTTGAGTCTTATACTTTCGATTCTCATCATCACCTAATTCTAGTTGCTGTTTCTCTAACTCCGCACCTTCATAATCTAACATCTCATGATCTTTTATTATTTCAGTAAAATCATTTCCACCTATCCCTACAATTCTCAACATATTTAAAGTTCCCAGTGTACTCATAAATATTTTACTGGTTTCTCCTCCTATATCGACAATCATGACATTTTCATTTGTCTCTTCTTCTAATTTTTGATCCAATAGATCTACTAGGTCATTCAGAGCAATAAAATCTGGAATTATTTTTAGTACTCTTATTTTAAAATGGCTTAAAATTCCTAGAATTTTTTCAATTTCTTCTATGGGAATGGTAATTACTAATAATTTTTTATAAAGGTCTTTTTCAGAAACAGTTTCTATCTGGGTAATGAATTCATCCTTTGTATAACCTGAGATTATATCCTCGAGATCCTCTTCTATTTTAGACTCTAAATCAATTTCTGAACCTTCCTCTTTATTATTATATTCCAATGTTTTTACATAAAATTTAGAAGCAGGAATAGTTACTATTAAATTTTTTCCTCTTAAGTTCATTTTTTTACTCAATATTTCTAAGGACTCTTGAAGAGCTACTATTTTTTCTTCAGCCATGTCTAAATAATCAACATAACTAATTTTATCTATCTTTTTATTTTTATAGAGTACGGCCTTTATTCCACTATTTCCTATATCTAAAGCTCCATCAACTTTAAACTTAAACATAGATCCTACCTCCTTTTTATTTTAATTTTTCTACTGTCATCTCTTCTAATTCATCAACAACGATCTTTCCTCCACTGGTAGTAATTTTTTCCTTATAAGTTACTCTATAATTTTCTATCCCTATACTACCTGAAGATATAGAAACTATTTTTTCATACACAAATATTGTATCTCCATCTGTTTTAGTAGTAGGGTTAATTGAACTCAAATTACCAATAATAGTAGTAGGAATTGTATTTTCTACACCACTTTTTATCAATCTATACCCTCCAATACTTATGGCATCTACATCATCTTTATCTTTATCTAAAGTCCATAATCTTACTATTTTTTCACCGCCATTATTTAGCCAGGCACGACTGATTATTTTACTACCTATGACTTTGTCCTCTGCTATCCATGGCTGAATTGCTTGAACTGAAGTTACTCCTGGGACTTTTGACGTTCCTAGTTCTGGATCCCAATAGGAAGCAAAATATTCATTGTAGTTATTTAGAACTACCCCTGTATAATGATTATTTTCTATTGGGACTATTATTCTTTTACTCCCAGAGGAAATTTCTTCAGTATATTGTTTTGTTTCAGAAAGAGATCCTATATAAGTATCTACTCCATATTTTCCAAAATAGGTTGACCCTACTTCATATGAGTAACCCCTACTTACATATTCATCTGCTATATATAGTTCATAGTGGGCTATAGCTGATCCACTATCTAAACCACTACTTACCTTCATTCCCTTTATCTTATATATAGACCGTTTATTTCTATTTCTAGCTATATAATACATAGTTAGTGTAATTGTCATAAAAAATGATAGCATCAGTATAGATAAGATTAAAGCTGAACCTTTTTTTTTCATAACTATACCTCCTTATACCACCTATTGTAGCATTGATAATATTATTACTCTAAATTTATCCTTGTGATTCCTACATCTCTAACTTCATTTCTTACTTTCCCTTCTAGTCTCTTAGGTACATCTATTTTAAAATGAAAGAGTAATATCTTATCTTGATACTTAAACTCACCTATTTTTATATTACTCAATATAATAGAGTTGTCCCCTAAAGTAGTAAAACTGTCCCCATCTTTTAATTTCAAATCACTGCCCACTATTGTATATTGAACGTATTTAGGATTTCCATTTAGGTCTGTAGTATAAATAATAATTTTTTTTCCTGTAGTACCCTCACTTAATAAAGTATCATCATTAAAAACTCCTACTGGTTCTCCTCCTAAACTACTGTCACTCCTTGAATTTCTAACATCTCTTTTTATAAACTCCACTACCTCATTTAAACGACTATCTACCTTAGATTGATTATAGAGTCTATCTTGAGCTCCTATAAAAGCATTGATCATAGGAGAGGATATAAGCATAACTATACCCATTATAGCTGTTACTACTAATATTTCTATCAAACTAAATCCATTTTTTTTCATTTCATCACTTCCAATTTTCAATAGGAGTCACTATAAATGTTGTTACCATCTCTTTTTTTCTTTTGGTTAAATTAGAATCTTCTAATTTTCCGTACCCAAAAATAATTTTTCCATAGATAAGTTCTTCTCTATATACGTTGATTTTATTTCCTCCTGTAATAGGATCAGTGTAACTATCATTAGTCTTATTATAGTCTTTCAAATTGCCCTTTGTTGTTTTTAAATCTAAATAAAGACTAACATCATTTAGATTTATACCCTTAGAATTAAATAAAACCATCTCTATAGGTATACCAAAATCAGTAGCGAATTTATTTAATGTGAAAGCTCCCCCACTAGTAGAACTAAACAAATATGGAGTTATCGTAGTAAAACCTCCTAAAAAACTTAAATCATCATATCCTCTAGATTTTATATAATCTATCATTGTTTGACTAATTCTAGCCGCTTCTTCGGTTTCAGCGGCTCTATGATGGAATAATATAGCTTTTGTTGCTACAGTTACTACAGGTACTATTCCTATAAGTAATATTCCCAAAGCTACTAAAGCTTCTATTAAACTATATCCTATTTTTTTTCCCCTATTTTTTTCCCCTATTTTTTTTTGAAACATCATTCCACCTCCTACAACTTAGCTTAAATACCCTATCACTAAACCTGCTATTGCTATATAAGGTCCAAAAGGCATTATATCCTTCCTTGTTTTTCTTTTCAAAAGAATTAATCCCACACCAATTATTGCTCCTAAAACAAACGCAATATTTAAAAACATAAAAACTTGATATAGATTAAAATAACCTACCATTGCTCCTATACCCATGGCTAATTTTACATCTCCAAATCCCATCACTTCATAACCAAAACTCTCTCCAAACCCATATAAAACTATATAAAATAATGCAAAACTTCCTGCTCCTAATACACTTTTTTCAAAACCAATAGTAAAAAAAGAAGTCATAATCCCTATTATAAAAATAGATAAACTAATTCTGTCTGGGATATAATAATGGGTAAAATCCACCCAGATACCTACTACTAAAAGGCATATAAATATTAAGTATTTTATTCCAAATATTCCTAAACCAAATCTTAAAAAAAATATATAGAATAAAATACCTGTTATAAATTCTACAACAGGGTACTGAACAGATATACTTCCTTTACACTCACTGCATTTTCCCTTTAATATAAAGATATAGGAGAACACAGGTATGTTTTCATACCACTTAATTTTATTTCCACACACCGGACAATGCGAAGGGGGAAATGCTACGCTTTCCCCCTTCGGTATCCTGTAGATGCAAACATTTAAAAAACTTCCAATAATTAATCCTACTAACAAAGCTAACCACTGCATTTTTTACCTCACTTTTTATTTAAATTCATATATTATCTATCAACTAATTTTATCGTATCTAAATATATAATACGCATATATTTTTATTTTTCCTGTAATCAAAATATATTTTTAAAAATAATGTAGGTTTACAATTATATAATACTTTTATTATACGTTGTTTTTTTGTCTTCTGCAAATCAAAAAAAAAGTGCCCTAAGGCACTTTAAAAAATTATTTATTTAAGTTGTAGAATACTCCCATACCTTGATATACAGCAGCGTCTCCTAGTTGTTCTTCAATTCTTAATAATTGATTGTATTTAGCCATTCTATCTGATCTTGATGCAGAACCAGTTTTAATTTGGCCAGCGTTAGTTGCCACAGCAACGTCAGCGATTGTATCATCAGCAGTTTCTCCAGATCTATGAGACACAACAGCAGTCCATCCTGCTTTTTTAGCCATTTCAATAGCTTCTAAAGTTTCAGTTAATGTACCAATTTGGTTTAATTTAATTAAAATTGAGTTAGCAGATTTTAATTCGATTCCTTTTGCTAAGTACTCAGTATTAGTTACTAATAAATCGTCTCCAACTATTTGAACTTTATCTCCCATCTTCTCTCTCATAGATGCGAAACCTTTCCAGTCATTTTCATCTAATCCATCTTCAATAGATGTAATAGGATACTTTTCTACTAATTCAGCATACCATGCGATCATTTCAGTAGTTGTTCTCTTAACTCCGCCTTCTCTTTTGAAGTTATATAATTTTTCTCCATCTTCTCCACCTTCACAGAATTCAGATGCAGCAGCGTCTAAAGCTAAAGTAATGTCTTTTCCTGGTACATATCCAGCAGCTACGATAGCTTCTAAAATAATATCTAAAGCTCCTTCAGTTCCTTCAATTTTAGATGGTGCATATCCACCTTCGTTTCCTACGTTAGTAGAATCTCCGTTTGCTTTTAAGATTTTTCCTAAGTGATGGAATACTTCAGTTCCCATTCTTAATCCTTCTCTAAATGATGTAGCTCCTACTGGTTGTACCATGAATTCTTGTACATCTACAGCTGAATCAGCATGTGATCCACCATTTAAGATATTCATCATTGGTAATGGTAAATCTTTTGCGTTTGCTCCACCTAAGTATTTATATAAAGGTTGACCTAAAGCATTTGCTGCAGCTTTTGCAGTTGCTAAAGATACTCCTAATATTGCGTTTGCTCCTAATCTTGCTTTTGTTTTAGTTCCATCTAAAGCTATCATCTTTCTATCTAAAGCTACTTGACCAGTTGCGTCCATTCCTAAAACAGCTTCTCTGATCTCAGTATTTACGTTTTCTACAGCTTTTAAACAACCTTTTCCAAGGTATCTAGCTTTATCTCCATCTCTTAATTCAACCGCTTCTCTTTCTCCTGTTGATGCTCCTGAAGGTACTGCAGCTCTTCCCATTGATCCACATTCTAAGATTACGTCAACCTCTACTGTTGGGTTTCCTCTTGAATCTAATATTTCTCTTCCTAAAACTTCTACTATTCTAGTCATGTTGTCCTCCTGAATTTTTTTTATTATTTAATATATATTAATAATAGTACATTTTTTTGACTATGTAAAGATTAATTTTGTATCATTTTCAAACAAAAATAGAGCAAAAAATGCCTAGATGTTATTTTACCAACTTTTATAGTCTACACTTAAAAAAGTGTTTTTTCAAATAAAAAAGATATAGAAAATTCTATACCTTTTTAACGATTATAATTTCTTCATCTCTTCCATTAACTTTTGATTTTTATAATCATAAATTACTCTATCTTTTACTTTTCCAAAATTAGCTTTTTCAAACTTTATTTCCTTTGTTTTTTGGAACACATAGATTCCTTTTTCAGTTTTTATTACACTGATTTCATCTAAATTAGATTCAAATATTTTTTTAGCTAATAGATCATCATAACCTAAAAGTTTGATATATCCATCTTTTTTTATATCTAAATATTCCGAAACTTTATGCTTTGAATATGATTTTTTACTCGCGTCTTCAAATTTTATTTTATTAGTCTTTAACTCTTCAGATACAGTTTTAGCAGTTTCCGTTACCTTTTTGAAAGTTTCTTCTCCTGAAGTCACTTTTATTAAGATATGAGATGCTTTAACCTCTCCTTTTCCTTCATTTTTATTTTCTACAAAGATAATATGATAACCAAATTTTGATTTTACAACCTCTGGATATACACTTCCTACTTCACATTTAAAAGCTGCTGTTTCAAATTCCGGAATCATTTGACCTTTTCCAAACCATCCTAAATCCCCACCATTTGGTGCACTTGGTCCCTCTGAGTATTTTTTAGCCATCTCAGAAAAATTAGATGCATCTACTTCTTTTAAAACCTTAGTAGCTCTTTCTTTAGCTTCTTCTATATCTAAATCTGTTGGGTTCACAACAAAATTAATTATGTTTGCATCAGCACTAGCTTCTACATTATAGTTATCTTTATTTTCATTAAAGAACTTCTTGATCTCTACATCACTAGCTACAATGTTCCCTTTAATATTATCTACAAGTTGTAATTTAAGATCCATTATTTGATTCATAGCAGGGAGAGTTTCATCTTTTTTTGCTCCTCTATCTAGTGCTACTTTAGCTAATTTAATCTCGTCTTTTATATTAGCTATAGATTTAACTTTTGCTTCATTATAGTCTTTAACTCCATAAAAAGATTGGTATAAAGCACCTTTTATAACATCTATATTAGTTATCTTAAATCCGTCTTCTTCAAATTCTATAGTAGGAGTAATATTTCCATAATTTTCTCTAATATCATCTACCTCAGCTGCTTTTTTAGCTGTTTCTATAAGTCTAATTAATTCTTTATTTCCATTTACTTCCTTTAGTTTTTTCTCAACAAGAAGTTTCGCTTCCTCATAAGTTTTACCTAAGTACTCTCTATATTTATCTTTTTCATATTGAGTTACTTTCTCATTTTCTGTTATTTTAGTTTTTTCTATTATTTTATCTCGAGTTTTTTCTATTAAAATAGAGTCTTTAATAGATAGTTCAAAACTTTTTTTAGTATACCCTTGTGCAGATAACATTCTTTTAAACTGTGCTTTATCTGGAATCTGTGTTTCTATAGCACTAATTTTAACTTTTATTTCTGAACTACTTACCTTAACTTTCAAATCATCTCCAATTTCTTTTAATATCTCATTGGTTAAAATATTATCTACTGCTAATATTTTAGATTCTTCTCTGTCCATAGGAATAGTAAAATATTGACTGTATTGATTAGTAATATTATTGATGCCTCTTTCTAACTCTGTAATTGCTATTTTCTCTCCATTTACCTTAAAAGCATATCTTTTATTTTTTAATCCCATACTGATATTACTAACTATTACAGTTAACATTGAGATGAAAAATCCTATTGTAATCATCCAAATTACAGGTTTCATCTTTTTTCTCAAACTTCTAATTGCCATTTTATTCCCCCATTTCTTTTTTTATACTATCCTTTTTGATCTAGTTTATATCTTCTAATCTTTTCATATAATGTAGTTCTACCTATCCCTAATAGTTTAGCAGTTTCTTGCTTATTCCATCTAGTTTTTTGTAAAGCTGTAGCTATTACTACTTTTTCAACATCTGCTAAATTGTAAAGTTCCTTCTCTAATATTTCTTTTAACGGTCCTAACCCAATTATTGTTTTATTTTCAAGTGTATCTGATTTCATTTTGATCTCTAATGGTAGATCTTCTACTCCAATTACTCTATCAGTTGATAATATAATCATTCTTTCAATTATATTTTTTAACTCTCTAATATTTCCAGGGTATGAATATTCCATAAGGTATTTCATTGTATCACTTGAAATAATAGGCATCTCTCTATGAATATCAACAACTATCTTATTCAAGAAATAGTTAGCTAATAGAGGAATGTCATCTTTTCTCTCTCTTAATGGTGCCATTTCTATAGGGACAGCTGTTAATCTATGATATAGATCACTTCTAAATTTTCCACTCTCAACCTCTGTTTTAAGGTTCTTGTTTGTAGAAACAATAAATCTAATATCTACTTTCTTAGTTTTATTTCCTCCTACCCTTCTGAATTCACCGTACTCTATTACTCTTAGTAATTTTGCTTGAGCTTTAATATCTAAACCTGTAATTTCAT